>NZ_JBLVQN010000016.1:0-116748 GCF_058323225.1 Neobacillus sp. PVCKKU3 | reverse complement strand
TTATTGGCTACCGTAATGGTGGACCATGAGCATTTTGGGTAACCAATGGAGGCTATTGGCTACCGTAATGGTGGACCATGAGCATTTTGGGTAACCAATGACAATGGAGGCTATTAGCTACTCTAGTAGGAATAAAAACAATATATAAAGTTTGCTAAAACAATCCTCCTCATAATTAACATTAAAAATCACACCAAATTCGCATACACTCCAATAATAATTTCAACGTAAAAAAGTAGTAAAAGCGCATTAATTCTTGAATTAACAACAAAAAACACACTGCGATTTCATATGTGAAATCCAGTGTGTTTTACTTTGTTAATTGAATGTTTGCACCTCTAAAGTGAATCCGTTAATGACCGGGAGAGTCTGTTTTTTTAGCACCTACCTACTTATTTAATAAAGAAAGTACGGTATCCAAAACGACATTTACCCCTTTTTCACAGTCTTCCCAGGTAGTCAGTTCTTCCTCACAATGGCTTTTTCCATTGATGCTTGGAACAAACAGCATTGCTGTTGGAACGTAACCCGCAATGAACTGGGCATCATGCCCAGCGCCGCTGACCATTCGCTTATAGGTAAACCCGAGCGTTTCCGCGGATTGTTCCAAAGAAGCGCACAGTTCAGGCGCAAACCAGACCGTGTCGCGCTCCCAAAGTTTTGTTACCTTTACCTCACAGCCTTCATTGAGGCCTTGGTGCGGCAGCCCTTGAACAAAATCCTTAAAGCTGTTGACGATGTCCATGTCCTTATGGCGTGCTTCAAGCGTGAAGATCACTTTGTTCGGAATGACGGTATGGATGCTCGGATACACGTTAACCCTGCCGATGGTGAAAACAAGATCGGAGTCCAATGCACTTAGACGTTTACGGGTCTCATTAATTAGGTTGTTTGTGGCAAATAGAGCATCCTTGCGCATGCTCATCGGAGTTGTTCCGGCATGGTCCGATTCGCCGGTTACCTCTATTTCAAAGCAGGCCATGCCCACGACGCATTCAACAACACCGATGGTGCTGGCCTCTTTTTCAAGGATAGGGCCTTGCTCGATGTGCAGTTCCAAAAAGGCTGTTGCTTCTTTGAGACGATTTTCTTCACTGCCTTCGTATCCAATTGCCTTAAGGGCTTCCTCAAAGGTTATACCCTCTGAGTCTTTCTTTTGCAGCATGGCATCTTTGTCAAATTTCCCGGCGAGCACACCTGAAGCCATCAGCGAAGGCTCGAATCTTGCTCCCTCTTCGTTTGTGAAGTTTACGATTGTAATCGGGTACTTGGGTTGGATTTTATGATCAACGATTGTTCGCACGACCTCCAGTCCCGTCACGACACCCAAAACACCGTCAAACCGGCCGCCCTTTTTAACGGAGTCTAGATGGGAGCCAATCAGGATGGGAGGCTTATTTTCTGTTCCGGCCAGTGTCGCGTACATACAGCCCATGTCGTCGACCTTCACAGCCATTCCTAGATCCTCACAGCATTTGCGGAAATAACCTCTAGCCGCACGGTCCTCTTCCGATAAAGAAAGACGGGTGACACCATTGTTTTCCGTTCGGCCAAACTGGGCAAAACGTTCCAATTCTTCTTTAAGTCTTTCTCCATTAATCAACAGCTTTTGTTTTTGCATTTAAACACTCCCCTTATAGATTGATAACATTTTTTAAAAATCTCTTGGAGAAGAAATGCTTGTGTAGTAAAAATGCCCCTTAAACATTACAGGAATATTCAGTTATTTTAATTATAGTCCAGCTAAACAATATTTCACTAGACAGTTTTAAAAATAAAAACGGATAACCGACTAGGGCTATCCGTTCATATAAATTACTCTTCGTGAAATCCGATGAATCCCATCGAAGCATTCGAATCGCTGTCATCCCACGATTGTTTTTTCTGTTTTTGCTGGATGGATTTTAAATCGGCACAGAGTCGCGCGATGTCGACCTGCTGTTCATAATGCCATTGAAGTGCAATGGAGGTGTACAGTTCGTTCAACTGGGCATAGGAAAAGTCCTTCGATGTCTCGACGACCTCCCTTATTTCTTCCTCCGATAGGATTCGGTCAAGCTTTTTCGCCATTAAATACTGATAGCGAAGCTCTTTTGTCGGCAGTTTGATTTCATAGGCGCGGTCAAATCGGCCGGAGCGGTTCATTAGGGCCGGGTCAATTTTTTCCGGATAATTCGTCGTGCCGATTAAGAAAACACCTTCTTTGGAGGTAGCTCCGTCGAGTGTATTTAAGAATACCGAGCGGACCCCTGCTGGCATTGAATCAATATCCTCAATTACCAGCACCATCGGCGCCAGCTTCAAAACAGAACTGAACACTTCTTTAATCGTATAGCTCGAGGTATATTCGGTAATCTGCCAATAAGCCACCGGAGCATTGATGCTGCTGGCAATTGATTTTACTAGTGTTGTTTTGCCGTTGCCGGGACTACCGTATAATAGGATCCCCCGCTTGTACGGGATATCATATATCTTGAAAAACTCACCGCTATCTGAGAAAAACTCGTCAATCGACCGGAAGATTTCCTTTTTCAATGGTTCTTCAAGGAAAACGTCCTCTCTTCTTACCAAACTATTAATGCTTTCGACGTCTGTCTCCACACCATCTTCGGTATCCGTATAGACGGTAACATAGTTTTTAATATAATCCCGCTTTCTTTTTAGAACATATTGCAGGAAAGAAACCAAGCATGCATCATTTTCGGCAAAAATAAGATCGCGGTGGAGCTCGCCATCACTTTGAAAGGTTAGCACCCTGGATAAGGCAACCCGATAGGCCGAATAGTAGTAAAGACCATTCGCAATCCGCGGCTTGATGATAAACTCCAAGGCTTTATCCGTATGGTTGGAGGAAATCGTCCGGGTCTCCCCCTCCTTATAAACATAGCTTAGAAGCCGTACCTCGGGTGATTCCACCTTCAAATCTTCCTCGAGAATCTCCCAAATCTCATTGGAGGTATCTTCATCGGAATACATGTTGAAGTCCACGCCCACTTCCTCATGAAGACGATATTGAATCGTGGAAATTATTTTTCCATAATCGTAATAGTAAGGTAATTCTGTGCGGTCCATTTCCCCTGTATTAAAAAGCACTTTATTGTTTTTCATCCGGCTCTCCTTTTTCAGCTAATAAGAAAGTATAAACTTTCTGTCGAAAGCTTTATACTTTCTTAACGCATAAGTGCAACTACTCCTCTGTCTTCGCCCTAAGGGGCTCGCCAATCGGCGAGTTTTCTTTAAAAATCTTACAATAAATATATCTCTTAATCAGGTTAATAGTCTAGTGGATTTCTTTTCCGGATTAGGTCCTTTGGAACTATCTAGATAAGCCGCTGCATGACAGCATTTTTTTCCATCCAGCATTTGATTCTTGTAATATTAGTGAATATACCTTAAAATTGGTTGCATAAAAATACACATAGAATCGAAGGAGTTACATCATGTTACAGACAAAAAATGTTGATTCAGAGTTAAAGGCTTGGGCCATCGAGCAGCGCCGACATTTTCATATGAATCCGGAGCTGTCCGGGCAGGAATATAATACCTCCGCCTATGTAAAAGAAAAATTGGCGGAGTTCGGCATCCCTTTAGATAACAGGTTTTCCGGCCCTAGTGTGGTGGCATTTTTTAAAGGAACGGAAGGCAACAAGACGATTGCCCTAAGGGCCGACATGGATGCCCTGCCGCTCCAAGAGGAAGGGGACAAGCCTTATATTTCCAAGGTTCCAGGTGTCATGCACGGCTGCGGCCATGACGGCCATACGGCGGTTTTGCTAGCGGCGGCTAAATGGATGAGCAATCACCCTGATTTGGTGAAAAATAATATCCGCTTGATTTTTCAAAGCTCAGAGGAGGCTTCGCCAAGCGGCGCCCAGAAGCTTGTGAAAGAAGGAGTGCTGGACGGAATTGACGCGATTTATGGAATCCATCTGATATCACGCATGCCTATGGGAAAGGTTGGCTTTGCCACCGGCTATGCGATGGCTTCCTGTAATGATTTTGATATTAAGATTGAAGGTAAAGGCGGACATGCCGGCTATCCACATGATACGGTCGACCCGATTTATATTGCCAGCCACTTGATTCAGGCTTTCCAATCCGTTGTCAGCAGGAATTTGCATCCATTACATGCAGGCGTTATTTCATTTGGCGGGATGCAGGCAGGAAATTCCTACAATGTCATTCCTCACGAGGTAACGTTGAAGGGGACAATCCGGGCGTTGACCTTTGAGGCAGCCGAGCTCATGCACGAGAAAACGGCCCAGCTGACAGAGTCCATCTGCGCAAGCTTTGGGGCTAAAGGACATTATCAATTTATCGAGGGAACCCCTCCGTTGTACAATCACCCGGAGGCATGTGAATTTGCTCGCGGTGTCATTGAAAATACCTTTGGAGCAGATGCCTTCTTGCCAATAGATCCTGTATTAGGAGCCGAGGATTTCTCCTATTACCTGAAAGATAAGGTCGGGGCCTTCATCAACGTCGGGATGCAAAGTGAAAAAAGCCAGTATCCACACCACCACCCGAAATTCGATATTGACGAAGACGCTATCCCAACCGCCATCGAACTAATGATCCAACTGGCACTGCAAGCATAGATTAGAGAGGTTTAATAACGAATAAAAAGAAGCCGAACCCCAACCATACCATTTGGGGCTCGGCTTTTTATATTAGGTGTCCACCCTAGGCGGACAAATGTCAACAAGCGTTGCCCGACACCTGTGCTTATGCTTCAACGATATCCGGCTGTTTGTAGGTGTCAGTATCGAATTCGCCTGTTGCTTTGCTAGTGAGGACGCCAGCTGTCATGGCACCGCTGACGTTTAGGGCGGTACGGCCCATATCAATGAGCGGCTCAACGGAGATGAGCAGGCCGACGATGGCAATTGGCAGGTTCATGACGGATAGCACGATGAGGGCTGCGAAGGTCGCACCGCCGCCAACACCGGCAACACCGAAAGAACTAATTGCGACGACAAGTATAAGAGTCAGAATAAAGCTTAGACTGGTCGGATCGACCCCGGCAGCCGGTGCAACCATGACCGCAAGCATGGCTGGATAAATCCCGGCACAGCCATTTTGCCCAATGGTCAGTCCGAAGGAGCCGGCAAAGTTTGCAATCCCTTCAGATACACCCAAATCCTTCGACTGGGTTTTAATCGTCATCGGCAGTGTTCCCGCACTCGTTCGTGAAGTGAACGCAAAGGTTAACGTTGGCAATGCTTTTTTCACATAGTTATATGGGCTTAATTTGGCCGCCATTAAAAGCAATAGATGCACAATAAACATAATGATGAGCGCTACATAGGAGGCGATCACAAACGTCCCCAATTTCACAATCGCGTCGTAATCGCTTGTTGCAGCCACCCTCGTGATAATCGCAAGAATCCCATATGGTGTCAGCCGGAGCACCAGGGTGACCACTCTCATAACGATCGAATAGACGGTATCAATGATTTTTGCAAAGAATTCCGCATGGTCCGGTTCTTTTCGTTTTACCCCGAGATAGGCAATCCCGATAAAGGCGGCAAAGATGACCACCGCGATTGTTGAGGTTGCTCGGGCGCCTGTAAGGTCTTGAAACGGATTACTTGGGATGAAATCAACGATTTGCTGCGGCAATGTCATATTTTCCACGGTCGGAACCCGTTCCTCCAATTGTGCAATACGGGCCTTCTCTGCATCGCCTTGGGTCAACTGAGCGCCGTCTAAATTAAATCCCAGGGCAGAGCCAATTCCGATGGCTGCCGCAATCGCCGTCGTTCCCAGCAGAATACCAATGACAAGGACACTGATTTTGCCAATGTTTTTGGATAATTTCAGTTTCGTAAATGCCCCGACAATCGAGACAAAGATTAACGGCATTACTACCATTTGCAGTAGTTTTACATAACCGTTTCCGGCAATATTAAACCATTCAATGGAACGGGCCAGCACTTCAGATGTCGTACCGTAGATGGCATGAAGAATAATTCCAAAAATAATACCTAAGCCAAGCGCCGTAAAAACACGCTTCGAAAACGAGACATGCTTCCTTTGCATTTGGAACAACCCGAACATGAGCAACAACAGAACAGCAATGTTTACAATAATCAGAATGGTATTCATGTTAGTCCTCCCTTTAAAAGTTGTTGGGAAACGCTATTCTACACATTCCAATGCGCCAAGTCGGAATTCCGTTTTTAATACCATCAAACGTTTGATATTACATAAATATGTATGGAAGAATGTTAAAATTCCATTACAGAAACGGTGTAATGGAATAAATTTTTTAAAGAAAAAAAACTGACTTGCCACGAAGCAAGTCAGTTAAATAGATTGTTCTTAAAGTGGATTTATATCGTTACTCGTTGTGCTGAGTTTCTCCAACTTCTTATTTCTAAAGTAATAGAACAAATAGCAAATTAATAAGAAGCCTAGTCCAATCAGGAGCCCGGTCAGCTGGGTTGGGTCAAAGGCCAGGAATATTAATATGGATACACAGAAGATGATGCAAACGAGTGGAACTAGTGGATAGTAGCGAACCTTAAATTGCAGATCCTCCAATTTTCCGCCTGCTTGCAAGTACTTACGCCGGAACATCAACTGTGAGAGTGCGATGCCAATCCAGGAGATTGTAACGGAAATACCAGCAACCGACATCAATAACACAAACACTGTATCCGCCGCCAACACGCTTGTAAGCAGCGACAATAACGAGAAAATCATCGTAAACACAAGGGCTGCGAACGGCACTTTCCGTTTGGATAATTTTCCGAAATACTTCGGCGCCATATCGTCATGCGCCATCGCCCAAAGCAATCGGGTGGAAGCATAAATACAGGAGTTCCCCACCGAAAGAATTGCGGTTAAAATAACAAAGTTCATAATATCAGGAGCAAATGGGATTCCCGCCATATCCATCAGCGTAACGAACGGGCTTTCAAGCAGGCCAAGTTCCTTCGTTGGAAAAATAGCCGATAAGATAATAATAGAAGCGATATAAAAGACGATAATTCTAAAAAGGACATTTCGAATGGCACGAGGTATATTCTTTTGAGGTTCTTCACTTTCGCCGGCGGCTATACCTATTAATTCTGAGCCTTGGTAGGAAAAAATAACATTCATCATGGTGACAAAAATAATTGTCAGCCCTGCTGGAAACAGCCCTTTGGGAGCGAGGTTTTCCATAAATGGTGCTGGTCTGTCTTCAAGCGGAATAATGCCAAAAATCGCCGCTGCCCCAATAATGATAAAGAAAATAACGGCTACAACCTTAATACCCGCAAACCAATATTCGGCCTCAGCAAACCCCCTTGTGGTCAGCGCATTAAGGACAAATAACAAGGCGATGAAAATGGCGCACCAAATCCACACTGAAACACCCGGAAACCAGCGCTGCATCAAAATCCCCGCAGCTGTAAATTCCACACCCGCAGTGGTAGCGGAACCAATGAAATACATCCAGCCCAACGAGAAACCGGCTGCTGGATTAATAAATTTGCTGGCGTATGTTTGAAAGGAACCTGTAACCGGCATATAGACCGCAAGCTCTCCCAGGCACACCATTACCAAATACAAAATAAGACCGCCAAATAAATACCCTATTAACGCCCCGCCTGCTCCTGCCTGGTTAATCGTGTAACCCGCATTTAGAAATAACCCGGTGCCAATGACACCACCTAATGAAAGCATAAACAAATGCCGCCGCTTCATTGACCTGTTTAACTGGTTCTTTTGACCTTCTTGTTCCATCTTTACCCACCCCTTTTTTAGCGGTGTCCACCCCACGTAGACAAAACACCCATTTGTCCACGTGGGGTGCCAAACACCATTTTATTTTCATTTTTTAATTCCTAGCAGCGAACCTTTTTCCCCGCCAGCATTTTGACCATGCCTTCGACGAGGGCTGGCACTTCTTCGAAGGCGTTTTTGATGTGAAGGCGTTCGGTTCGTTTGTGAGCATCTTTGCCGAATGGTCCGACGTTTAGAACCGGTGCATGGAGCTGGGTCATTTCATCGAATGGGATGCTGTAGCTTGTTCCCCAGACAGGTGTATTTTCTTTAAAGACGGTCCAGCCTTCGCCGGCATCCTGGTAATTGACATAGCTTAAATCGCTGATTCCATTAAAATAGTGGACTTGATTGACTGGAAGCCCGAACTTTTCAAAACCGTGTTCCTTCACGTAGGAAATGCACTTTTTCACCAATTCATTTTCCGACGAGTTTACAGCAGGATAATAAGGCGGTGCATACAAGAGGACAATCGCTGGTGCAAGCTCCTGACACTCAATGATTAACGCATCCGCAATACGGAAAGATTTTTCACGGTCATCCCACTCCTCCCTTTTATGAACGGAGGCTTTGATTCCCGCAACAAAATCTGCACCAAATTTTCGAAGTGCATGCTTTTCTAGTTCATCATAGCGCAGCACTCGAACCTGCCCTACCGGAGTAACCGACTGCGCTTTGCAAATCTCATAATAGGCCTGGTTGCAGGATTTAGCTGCATCTAATGCGACTTTTTCGAACATATTCATAATTTCTTCCGCATTCCGCTGCATTAAAAATACGTTATACAAAGCGGCTGAACGGTATGGAGTTTGAACAGAGTACTCCAGCCGTAAATCCTTTTGCTGCAGTGTCACCGGAAGGGGCGTTCTTTCTCCCATCACCGTTTCCTGCAAGCTTAAATTCCACTCCATCCTCTGTGTTAAAAATGAAGCAATATAAGGTCCGGTAATTCCGCTAAGCGGTTCCCCTACATGGGTCTCTTTTCCGTAAAAAAGGGCAGACGGCATAATCTTGCCGATTGAACCTGAGTACACATAAAAGTTTCGGTCTCCCGGCTCCTGGGTAAAGACCGGCTCACTGTTTAGGAAAAGCTTAAAGGTTAGCTGATGCTTTTCCTTTAATTCCAATAATTTTGGAACCGCTGCCCGCATTCCCGAAGAATTCACTTCTTCATCCGGAACTGTCAGGAGCAAGAGATTAATCGGCCATTGCTCGACCGAAGCTTTTTCCATCAGCCCCATATGCATGACCAGACCCATTTTCATATCCATCGTGCCCCTGCCAAATAGGTACTCTCCTGATAAAAGATCTTCCCGGGCCTCTGCCGGCAATTCATCGATTCGAGAATGGAGAAGCTTCGTTAATTCCTCTGGACGGTATGCATACTCCTGAAGGTCTCCGTATTCTTCGGTATTCACCGTATCAAAATGACTAATTAATACAACCGTTTCCGCGGCACTCGGGTGTTTATATAAAGCGGTTACAAAACGGCGGCCCAGATCGGCATCATGAAGACCCAAGTGTTCTGGATTTTCTTGAAAATATGCCAAATCTTTAAGCTTCGCCATCACCTTGGAAGGAAATTCACGCTCTCCCTCCGTCAGCGTCATACTTTTCCAGCTTACTACTTCGCATAATAGCTCCCGCAATGCTTTCGGTGTTCCCCACTTAAGCTGTGTCATTGCTTCCAAACTCCTTCACACACAATTTTTAAAATCTTAGTGACAAGCAGCTCAAACCGCCGTCCAATTTCCTGAATTCCGATGTATCAACCTCAATCGTCTGATATCCGGCTTCCTCAAGTTTTTGTCTTGTCTGCGGGTAGCCTGCTGGGATGATTACGTAGTCGTTTACCTGAATGCAATTTGCCGCATATTCTTCTTCCGGAGGCACAATAATTTTTTTGTAAGAATTAAAATCAGGGTGATCGACAAATTCACCAGCCGCCACAATGGTTTGATTTCCCAAATAAGCAATTCCGGTTTTTAAATGGAAGAACTTCTGAAGCGGTACAATAGTAGCTTTATAGTTTTCAGATTCTAAAATTGCTTTGAGCTGCTCTGCGCCTTCCTGGTTTGTCCGTGCGGAAATGCCGATATAAAAATGGTCTTCAGCTTGTAAAATATCGCCGCCATCGAGTGTACCTGGCGCTTTAATATAGTAAATTTTATCGTAGAAGGATTTGATGGCAGGCTCCATGTCATGGATCTCTCCGTTTCTTGACTCAGCGCCCGGATTGGAAATAACTGCAAATTCCGGGGTTAAAACAGCTGTATCTTCCACAAAGGTGGAGTCCGGAAACTGGTCATTGCTTGGCAGGACAGTTACTTCAGTCCCGCATTTTTTAAGTGCTTCAATATAAGCATCGTGCTGCTCCAATGCTTTTTCCAAAATCGGTTTGCCAAGGTCTGAGGTAGTTAAGCCATTAACGTAAGTCGTTCCAGGTCTTTTGACAATTGTATGATGGAACAATTTTGTTCCTTCTGTTGATTTCAACGCAGATTCTTTTAACATTTTTTCATCCTCCAATTTCTTATTCTCGTTCCACTGGGCATGTCAGGCAGGTCGGGCCGCCAGTCCCTAAATAAGAGATTTCGTTTCCGTCATATTCATAGACAGTTGCTCCGGCATCGATTAATTGCTGTTTCGTGAAGGGGTTTCCAGAAACCATCATACAAACCCGAGGTGCCAGCGCGAGCACGTTGCAGCCAAGTCTTAGGTACTCATCTTCGGGTACCTCAACCAGCCGGAAGCCCCGTTTAATCAGCATTTGCCTGAGAAACACAGGCATCAATCTTGAATAGACTACTGCCAAATCTTCGTCCACGATACTGATAATGGACATTAGGTGCAGACATTCGTCCTCTCCTTGGTCATGCGGGAGTTGTACCACGATTACCTCATCGACTTGATCTGCGACCATCTCTTTAATTTGTAGGATGGCTTCATCATTTGTCCGGTAGCCGCGTCCGATTAACAGTGTGCGGTCATCAAGCCAGACAAGGTCTCCCCCGTCGGCAACTGCCTCCCCCGTCAATTCTCCTACTATCGGAATCTCTTTTTCTTGTAAAAAATCTTTGTAAACCTCTGCCTCCGGCTGCCGCAATGTTTTTCCTGATTTCAAAATGATGGCGCCCTTTGGCGTAAATTTAACGGGATCATGGGCATAGAGTGAATCCAATCCAACCCGTTCCGAGACAGGCAAAAACTCAATATTTCCCACATGCTCCTTGATGATGGCAATAAACTGCTCATATTCATGCTGAGCCTTTTGAAAATCCGGTTCATTAATATAGTTGAATCTTTTCCATTCCCTACCTAAATGTTCTTGACTGATAAAAGCGTCTTTCGGATGTTTGACGATGACTCTGTTGAGCTTCTTATACATGGACGTCAGCAAAAAATCTCCTCCATTTTCCGCATAGTGGAATGCTTTTCCTGTGACAGGAAAACTTATAATATGATATTATAATCTTAGAAATTACATGTCAATATTTTTTGAATTTACAGAATATATACAATATCTTCCAGTAGTTAATAAAGGCAGGGAATAGCTATATGCAAACAATCGATCGAGCAATGCAGGTTATTAAGGTTCTTGCAGGAAGTGATACAAAAAGATGGTTCGCCATTTCGGAATTATCGAAGGAATGTGGACTGCCTGTCAGTACTCTTCACCGGCTTTTGCAATCCATGAAGCAGCACGGTCTTATTCAACAGGATTCCGATTCAAAATTCTATTCAATGGGGACTGCCTGGCTCGAGTATGGCCTGCAAATGTACGATACCTTTGATTTTGTGGCGCTGATCCGGCCGGAATTGGAAAAATTAATGCATGAAGTAGAGGAAAGCGTTTATTTCAGTAAACCCATTGGTTTAGAGTCTTTAGTTGTGGAAAGAATCGATTGCCTGAATAACCCGATTCGAATTTATGATCAGCTTGGAATACGGATTCCGTTTAACATTGGCGCGGCTAATAAAGTGATGCTTGCTCACATGCCTCCTAAAGAAGCGGTAAAAATCGTTAATTCACTAGTGTCTGAAGATGAACGGGATTCGTTTTTAAAATTATTGCGTGAGATTCGAAAGCAGGGGTATGGAGAGAGCCACGGGGAGAGAACATCGGGGACATCATCCGTTGCAGCTCCGATTTTCAACCACCAAAATGAGCTCATCGGCGCCATCAGCATTGGTTATGTCAATTTCAATGTAACGGAGGAAAGGAAAAGCTTTTTGATTGAAAAAGTAATGGAATTTGGGCTGCGCATCTCCGGAAAATTAGGAGCAAAATAATCGAAACGGTGTCAGGCACCACAAAAAAAGCAAATGTCCACCCCGGGTGGACATTTGCTCAGTATTGTTGTTTGTTTGGTTTGCTGGCCCAAGCAGTGAAGGGCTGATAAGTGTTGTTTGTGAGAAGCCGTATAAAAGGAATGGTGCGTTTTTCAGGAGGCACTTCAAGCTGTTCGTAAATAAATTGGTCATCGAACCCAATTTTCGCAGCATCTTCATGTGTACAGGAATAATACACCTTCTCTAATCTGGACCAATAGATGGCGCCGAAACACATGGGGCAGGGCTCACAGCTTGTATATAGTTCACAGCCGGTTAATTGGAAACTATTTAAAACCTTGCAGGCTGCCCTAATCGCCTGCATCTCAGCATGGGCGGTCGGGTCATTCTTCACGGTTACCTGATTACGGCCAACACTGATAATCTGGCCATTCTTCACGATAACCGCCCCAAACGGACCGCCGCCATAACGGAGTACATTATCAAGCGCTACATCAACGGCCATTTTCATAAACCTCTCGTCCCTCATAAATTCCCCCCAACACTAAGACATTATCTCTTCCCTTCAATTTATTATCCTTCCTATGAAAAAAGAATGATGACTTATTTTCCCACTTAAAATTGAGGCAGGATGTTTTTTAAAAAAATGTAGGTTATATAATAGAAATTTTGTAAAATATGATTATCCACTCGCTTGGCCAATAATCAAATCGGCAATTTCATTGCCTCTTCTTTGAAACCTGTTGGAAGGACTGACCATCATGCATAAAGCCAAGCTTTACGAGATTTCCTTATTTACCGCTGCACTTTTAGCAGCTTTAAGTTCTTCCGGTATTTTAGTGGACCATTCCATTTTTTTAAAAATATTAATTGTATACTGGTTCTTCTCCATTCTTTACTTCCGCCTTCGGGTGTTCTTTAAAAATGGCAATACCAATATTGAATATGGGATTAGCTACGACTTATCCTTTGTCCTATTTGCCGGGCCGCTCGGCTTATTTATATTTGAGACGATTTACCGTTTTTCTGTTTATATTTATCGGAAATGGACAAAAACAGCAGACCCGACCGAGTTTTTTGATGCCTTTTATAATGCCGGAACCTTTGTGATCACTAACTCGGCAGCCTACCTGTTATTTCATTACCTCCATGAAAACTTTCAAGCCATTCCATTTGGGTATTGGATTCTAATCTTTCTAATTGTTTGCATTACCTCTTACCTTTCCGGTACCACGATGGTCATCCTGTTTCTATTCTTGGGTGAAAAAATATCCTTTAAGAAGGCCATCAATTTTATTTTTAAAGACATCAGCATGCTGGATTATGGGAAAGTTGCCATATCAAACGGCCTTCTTTTCCATTTCCTTCAGGATCAAAAGTGGGAAATGTTAATCATTGTCTTTATTTTGAATTACATTGTCAGCCATTCCTTCTATTTAAAATCGCAAAACATTCAAACGAAATTGGAGCGTGACCAATTCGAGCAAATGGCCTATACTGACTTTTTGACAGGGGCCTTCAACCGGACCTTTATGGACAAAAAATTGGCCGAGCTCAGTCGGTCTAATGAAAATATCGGGATTGTCGTAACCGATATTGATAAATTCAAAGGAATAAACGACAGCTATAACCACGCTGTGGGTGATAAAGTCATTCAGCAGTTTGCCGCCACTTTAAAGAGTTATCTTGGACCGGAGGATTATCTGTTTAGGAGCGGCGGTGAGGAATTTACACTTTGCCTCCGAAATCGGAATTTCGAACAAACCGTTGATTTGGTGAACGATATTCGCAATGGGAATGAAAAAGGGTCAGTAAATGCGGAATACAACGGGGAAAACATTCTGATTTTTTATACCGCATCTTTCGGGCTTTACTACTATAAGGTTAATGAATATGTATCAATGGAAAAAGCCTATATCCTTGCCGACGAATTAATGTTCGAATCCAAGCAGCTCGGAAAAAATCATGTATCCTTTCTAAACGGTCTTATAAACAAAGAAGCGGCAGTAACCTAACAATAGGTACTGCCGCTTCTTTGTTTTCGTGTGGTGCCATTTTTGGTGACAGACAACACAAAAGACATTTGTCCACATGGGGTGGACATTTCAAGATGCCCGCTTCAGGTTTTTGAATTGTCCCTTAGAGAGGACGGTTTTTTCTAGACGGTGGGCCATGATACCGGCAAATACGGACAGGATGATATCTTTCGGAAGCGGCGGTACCATCCATAACCAGGCCATTTTATAGGCGAAGCCTTCCGGCGCTGCAGCCCAAAGCTTGTAGGCATAATACATCCAGTTGGTTCCAAACAGGTAATTGACCGTCATTCCAATTAAAGCCGCTATAATAAAAGCGGGCAGGCTTTTTTTCTTTTCGACGATTTTCCCAATGATAAAAGCTACAAAAATATAAGAAATAATAAAGCCGAAGGTTGGACGAAGGATGATTCCGAGTCCTCCAAAAAAGCCGGCAAAAACAGGTACTCCGATCATGCCAACTAACGTATAAACAATCATCGCAATGGCTCCCAATCGGCTTCCTAAAATTAATCCTGCCAAAATAGCAAAAAAGGTCTGCAGCGTGATTGGCACTCCGCCAACCTGCAAAAATGGTGCAATCGTCGTAATATTTGCCCCGACCGCCATCAGGGCCACGAACATCCCGACAAGCGTGATGTCCAGCGCTCTTAACTTTCTCATTTTCTCCCCACCCTAAATTAAATTCTGATATCTGATAGTTTAAAAATAATGGGCGGGCGGTTATTTGTCAACCAAAATATGATTAAAGTTAACAAAAACTGATTTTGACCATAATTAATGAGATATCACCCTATTCCGCTTTATTGGCTTACTACGGAATGGATCTATCCGCATTAATGTAGCCTTCGCCGTAAATCGCGTTTTCTCGGTCCTTCCATAAATCTGTGTTATTCTTCAATAGATCTTTCACTTGCTGCGGTGTTGCTCCAGGAACGCGTTGTTTAATCAATGCACATATACCCGCACAAATAGGTGTTGCCATGGAAGTGCCCGATAAAACAAAGTAATCATTGTCTACCCTTGCCGATTTTTGCAGCTTGTCTAAATAAGAATTAGGAGATCTTAGTGAAATGATATTCACCCCAGGCGCTAAAATATCCGGCTTATTTAGCTCATCTTTAACATCCTTTGCCCCTCTGCTTGAAAAGCTGGCCACATCGTCATCGCCGCGGTCCACAGAATTTTTATCATCAAGAGCCCCAACGGTAATCACTTTTTGACTAATACCAGGACTTGCGATGGTTCCATAATTCGGACCTTCATTCCCAGCCGCCACTACCACGATAATCCCTGCTTCCCACGCCTTTTCAACGGCCGTTACCATTAGATCTTCACCCGGCTGGACCTTGCTGCCTAATGACATGCTGATGATATCAATTTTTTCAGGCGGATTACCGGCATTGTACTTAATACACCAATCCACCCCTTCCATGACTGTATCCAAAGACCCCGAGCCTAATTTATCCAACACCTTTACGCCAATCAGATGAGCTCCTGGGGCTGGTCCTGCATAGGGACCATTGGCAGCCGCGTCACCGGCACAGTGCGTGCCATGGCCATTATCATCATAAGGGTCTGTTTCATTATTGACGAGGTCAACAAAGCCCTTAATTCTATCCCCTAAGTCCTTGTGAGGATAAATGCCAGTGTCGATAATCGCGATTGTTACTCCTTCCCCTGTAAGTACAGTGTTATTTCTTTTGATATTTTTGGCATTAGCGGCAGGTACAGCAACATCAAGCAACGCCTTTACTTCCCTGTTTAAATAAACCTTTTTGACATGATGACAGCTTGACAGGATCCCTTCTAACCCATTTGGAGTCACATCTGCACTATGGCAGGACACACTTGATATGCTTCGTTTCATGGTATTTCGGGCATGCTGTTTCATCACCTCGGATACCTGATGGCAGCCTTTTTCAAAGCAGCCTTCCTCAAATTCAATAATAACGGATATTTTGCGGCCCCATTTAAGGAATCCCTCGAAATGTTTATGCAAAAAACATGGTGTCCATGTAAACGGCTTGTACAGGTTTAAAACTTCTTCCCGCAAATGTCTGTCCAATTTATGGGCATGAGTACGCACCATTTGAACCATTGAATAACCAAACAATTATTTTCTCACCCTTTCATAGCTTTTTAAATAAGTTATGAAACTTCAAAAAAATGGTAACGGTACTTGTCCAATTTTCAAGTAAATAGGCGGTCCTTAAAGGTTTGTGAAAAATAATCGTTTGTTTTGTAGGGGTGTCAGGCACCGTTGGTGGACATTGTCCACCTCAAGAGGACAATGTCCACCTCATGAGGACAAGTTCTCACCATTGTTGATTGGCTTAAAAAGGAATATTTGGCTTGGGGGCGAATATAAAACATAGTGGGACATATTTTGTTAGTCCAATTTAGGGGGGATGTTTATGATAGAATTGGAGGCTCTACGCGAAAGGCTGGCAGAGGCTCGCCAGCAGTTGATGAACGAGATCCAAACGCTCAGTTTTGCAGATTTAAACAAATTACCCGGAGAAAATTCCTGGAGTGTTGCTCAAGTCTGCCACCATCTTTATTTAGCTGAAAAGTCTTTTACTAGTGCGCTACTTTATGGCCTTAACTCCGAAAAGAGTAAAAAGGCAGAAGCAAAACCTTTACACCTATATTTATTAGACCGTTCCAAGAAAGTAGATGCCCCGAGTATCGTTGCCCCTTCAGCGGAGTCTTTCGAGCTGGAGGAAATTCTCAATTTGCTAGATGAATCAAGAACATTATTACTCGATGTTATGGGTGGAATAAAAGACGAGACCATTCTGATAGAGAAATCCGCTAAACATCCTCTTTTTGGCTATCTACCTCTTTTCCAATGGATTGAAAACGTCTATTTGCACGACCAGCGGCATATTGAGCAAATAAAGGAAATTAAATCTGAAATTCTCTAAAGCCCATCCCTAGAATCATTTCAATCGTTGCACGCCAATCCTTACTTTTCCATAAGCTAGAGTAATAACATCAAAGAATTGAAGGGAAAGATGTGGTGGATTCATGATGGTAAATCCCAGGCCTGCAGGCCATACATTTAAAAATCTTCAAGAGAGCAAAATGGAATTTGAACAGGTTTTCGAGCGAATAACTGAATTTATGAAGTGTGACCCACGCGGAAATTACCGCTTAATGGTGGGAACGGATTCTCAGGTTCACAGGTCACATACCATTTTCATTACCGGCATTGTCATTCAAAATATGGGGAATGGCGTTTGGGCGTGTATAAAAAAGGTGATTGTTCCAAGAAAAATGACTCAGCTGCACGAGCGGATTTCACTAGAATTATCATTAACGGAGGAAGTCGTTTCCCTATTTACAGAAGAAAAGAAAAATGAATTAATCAATATTGTTCTGCCAAATGTCTATCAAGGGGCTACTTTTACGATAGAGGGCCATATCGACATTGGGGCGGGAATTCGAAACAAAACGAGTGAGTTTGTTAAAGAAATGGTCATGCGAATGGAATCCATGGGCGTAGAACCAAAAATAAAACCTGACGCCTTCGTCGCCTCAAGCTACGCCAACCGCTATACCAAGTAATCGTACAAACAATCAGGGGTCCGAGGGTCAGGCCCCCGGCGTTTTAGTGCGTTGCCGCATTGGTGGGACCTTTAGGTAGGTTAGTGCCCGCCAAATCCATTCGAGCGGGCCGTATTGGTAGAATCGCAGCCAAATGTAACTATATGTCATTTGAATAACGTAAATAGCTAGACATATATAAAGCGTTTCTATGTAAGAAACCCTTCCGAACAGGTTAAAGGTATAGCCTGCCAGATAGATAAACACAGTTTGCAATAGATAATTCGTCAGTGCCATTCTTCCGTAGCTTTTTAAAGGTGACAGCAGCTTTTTGATAATCTGAATCTGCAGCAACAGCACTACAAGACCGGCATAAAAAGCCGAAACAATCGGACCTATTGTTATGCCAATATCAATAAACCTTGCTGCCTCTCTTCCAGACGGCCCTGACCATCCCTCGGACAAAATCGGGGCATATTGGTATTGATAAAGCAGTCCTATTACGCTTAACCCGAACATAATCACCGTAAAAACGGCAACCGGCTTTGCCCTTTTGGATATAACCTCAAACAATCCGAACTGCCCTGCCGCAATCCCTAACAGCATAACGGGAATGACCATAAAGATTTTAATGGCGGAAATACCAATTATGACTAACAATCCAAAGCCAATAATGAGATTCACCACTTTACTCAGCTTATAAAAAGGCAAAAGAAGTAATCCACAGATAGCGTAAACGGTTAGCGCCTCTCCCGGATGAAACCGTACATGAATCAAGCCAAAGACAAATAATATGGCAATCCGCCGCAGGAATAATACATATCCGTTCATACCCTTTGCTTTCGCCCGTGTGATAAAAATATAGAACCCGACGCCAAACAGGAAGGTGAAAATCGTATAAAACCGGCCTTCCACAAATAAATATAAAAACCGCCAATAGGAAGCATCCAGCGAGTCAAGATCAGGCGTTTCAGCAGACAGCAGCGGTCCAATATTCACCAAAATGATTCCCATCAATGCAAACCCTCGCAGATAATCTAGCACATCGATTCGTTTATTTAACTCCATTGAACTCTCCTGTTCTTTTTTTCCATCAATCTTCGCCTCCAAAAAACATATTACCTACTTAAGATTCGCTTCCTTCCCTTCTTTTCCTCTCAATAAATAAAATAGGCGAGCCTTTTTTACTAAGGTCTCGCCTAAATTTATTATACAGTTTCCAGTACAGGCTGCAGCATAGTTCCATTTGCTGCAAAATTCGTATGCCAGGAAAATGCTTTTTCCAACACATGAGGGGTTTGTCCGCCTCTTGTGAGAGCTTCCTGGTAATATTCGCGCAGCTGCTGACGGTACATTGGATGCGCGCAGCGCTCGATGATCAATTCTACTCGCTGCCTCGGTGCAAGTCCCCGTAAGTCTGCATACCCCTGTTCCGTCACGATGACATCGACATCATGCTCGGTATGGTCGACGTGGGAAACGAAAGGCACGATGCTTGATATCTTACCGCCCTTAGCGATGGATTTCGTTACAAAAATCGCAAGGCGGGCATTGCGAGCGAAATCCCCGGAACCGCCGATTCCGTTCATCATCTTTGTTCCAAGTACATGAGTGGAGTTGACATTGCCGTAAATGTCTAATTCCAGCGCGGTGTTAATGGAAATTAATCCAAGACGGCGGATAATTTCCGGATGATTGGAAATCTCCTGCGGCCGCATGATAAGCAGATCGCGGTATTTTTCAAAATTGCCATAAACCTCTTTCATCTTCTGCTCTGACAATGTAATGGAGCAGCATGAAGCATACTTAACCTTCCCGGCATCAATTAAATCAAACACGGCATCCTGCAATACTTCAGAGTATACTTCAAGGTCTTCAAACTCTGAATCCAAGAGGCCATGAAGAACTGCATTCGCAACCGAACCAATCCCTGACTGAAGCGGCGCAAGCCGGTTTGTCAGACGGCCCGTTTGCACTTCGGTACGTAAGAAATCAATTAAATGGTTGGCCATGATGACCGTTTCCTCGTCTGGAGGAACAATCGTTGAAGGTGAGTCTAGCTGGTTGGTAAACACAATCCCTCTTACCTTATCAATATCAACCGGTATTCCAATCGTGCCGATCCGATCTTTTACCCCCGTCAATGGAATCGGTCCGCGCTCTCCCTGCTTCCCAGGCTCATATAAATCATGCAAGCCTTCCAGGTTCACCTGATGTGCCAAATTGATCTCAATAATAATCGACTTTGCATTCAGGGCAAACGATAGAGAATTGCCCACTGAAGTGGTCGGAATCACCATTCCATCCTCGGTAACTGAGAACGCTTCCAATATAGCGTAATCGACAGGCTCCATTACACCAGCGCGAACTAGTTCCGAAGTGTGTGATAAGTGCTGATCTACAAACAACATCTCACCGTTATTGATTTTTCCGCGCATCGTCGGGTCTGCTTGGAAAGGCAGCCTTTTCCCAATAATTCCAGCCTCTGCAAACAGCTTGTCAACGTCTGAGCCCAATGATGCTCCCGTATAAACATTTACCTTAAACGATTCGTGCTCGGCACGTTTTACTAACGCAAAGGGAACCGCTTTCACATCACCGGCACGTGTAAAGCCGCTTAATCCCAGTGTCATACCGTCTTGAATCCAAGATGCTGCCTCTTCTTGCGACACTACACGGTCCCAAAGTCGTGAATCTTTAATCCGTTCGTATTTGCTATCTAACATTTCATCCCACTCCCCAATGGAATTTTATTTTAATTGTAACCGATAAAGGTTTTCAGTCAGAGAAATTGGGGACTAGTTACGAAATTTTCGGATAAAACAGAAAATCTACTGACTAAAGCAGAATTTTTTCTAAAATCCTAACAATCTACGAAAATAGCTCGAATAAGATTGGCTGACCTGCACCCTGTCGCCATTTTTCATCGTTAGTATAAAGGTTGAATGGGTGTCAGGGTGGATCTCCTTTATATGATTGACATTCACAAGAAACGAGCGGTGGCAGCGGATAAAGTTATCCTTTGGCAGCAGGAATTCAAATTCCTGCAGCGAATATTTATGGGTGCCGCTATGCTCCTCGGCGTAAACAAAGGTCTTCTTTTCCTTAGCCTCGAGGTAGATCACCTGTGAAAACGGAACTGGAATCCAGCCGTCTTCTGATTTAATGGTGACGACTAACTTGCCGCTGGTCAGTGAAGGAAATATTGCTGTCACACAGCCTTCAATGTTCCCATCATGAAAAAATGGCACAGCCATCCCGTGGTAAGGAATCCCAAAAACATCACGGTCGATAAACTCCGAAACCTTCTGCCCAGTATTCACTGCCTTATAGGCAATCGTGCCATCCTTCAAAGGATCGCCACGCCGAATCTTCAAATCAATCCGCTTGCTCGGCCGGTAATAAATATACTCACTAGTGTTGGAAACCGCAATCGAAATCTCATCCGAAAACAGCTCACTAATTACATCTAGAAGCGAAACAACCGTAATACTCTCCATTCAAAATCACCTGGTTACTAAAATCTAATGATTTCTAAAACTCGCCCCCGAACCAAGAAAAGAAGGACTTCCGTGACGATTCTCACGTCATTCTGTCAGGAAGGGATTAACCCTTGTCATGAACCTGTTGCCCAAGACACCCCGCAGCGCTCTGTTAGAGCCGGCTTATTGCGACAGACCATTCCTTCCAATGGTCAGTCTGCCACAAAGATTTTAGTACCAGGATTACACCTCCTTCAATTGTAGTTCCTGGTTCTTTAACATGAATGTTTTATGAATCACATTCCATAGCTTCCAGCTGTGGTTTTCCTTGAAATGATCCATATGATCAAGCAACATACCTATATATTTTCGCCTTTGTTTCCCTGTTTTTGATTTTTTCTCGGATTCTTCCATTGACCCAAGAATGTGAATCAAATGTGGTTTAACCGTCGAGTGAAGCTGTTTTATTAATTCCCTTGGAATTTTTTCTCCCAAATCCAATCCTCTCCTGCCAATCACAAAAGATGCTGCTTCATGAACGGACAAGCCGTACATTTGGCAGTATTTAAATCTTCCAATGACCGATGTATAAGCTGGATTGACCTTTTTAATTCTAAAACCATTTCTCAATCCTCTTGAAATGAGAGCTTTTTGAAGCTTGTTTTTGGCAAATGAATGGACTAACCGGTTAAAACGTTTGTCGGTACCATGGTCTTGTTTTAGTTTGATATCCTCTAAAACAAAAGCTCCAACATTCCATTGCAGAAGATAATCAATCACCTCTTTAGCCTTTTCGCCCGCTATATTTGTTCTTCTTGTACTTTTTACATACTCCATTTCGTGACAATAGAAAGTTTTGGATTCTAATAAATTTCCTTGCTTCGTTAAAACCGAAACGGCGATTCGATCAATATTTACATCAATACCCGCTACAATATCCGAAGTGATTTTTCCATTCCATGTAAGTTCTGTAGCAAAAGTTTCAAAATCATACGTAAGATGAACATAATATTTTTTCCCTTTTCGTTTGAGCTCAATAGAATAAACTTTGTATTCCTGGGTTGGTTTGCCTTTTTCGTTTTGCCCTGTCATTTCAGGCAAGACGACATGAATGATTTCTTCATAATACTTATCTGGTATTTGAAGCTTAAACCGTAGTCTTGGATTATTTCTCTTTCCTGCTTCTAACAGTAGCGGATTGGCTACTTCTAAATAGAATTGTTGTTCTGTTTCATCGAAAACAATCCTTGTATTCAAATTACCTTTTTTTGACTTATCCCCGCGGGAGTAGAGTGTGTTCGTTCGAAGGTCTTTCCACTCTTCTTTAGAAATTTTGTTTTTCAATCTTTCGTAAAAGTGTTTCTTCCCACCAAAAACAACGGGGGGAATCGTTCCATTTGATTGATGGTGCAATAGAAGTTCCTCTTTTTTCTGCAGCTTTTCCAAACGTGATTGAAGGCCTTTAAGACACAATTCCAAAGCAACTTTTTTCGGTTTTTTCTTCCCCGTTGTATAATCTTCGATTTTCTGTCTTGTTTTTTGGATTTTACCTTGAACGCCTTCAATCCTAACAGGCAATAATTCCTTTTGGCTAGAAATAATCGCTTGTGCCTGCATGACGGCATCCTCCGCATAACGCTTGTTCAAGCGAAACTTTTCTTGAACCTTTTTGATTAACTTACCAGAATTTTCTCCTTCAAGTAAACGGTTAAAAGAAAAACGCTGGGCAGAACAAAATACCCGCATTAGCTGATTCAAGAAATGTAAATCGTATTGATTAGCGTCTTTAATCTGGCAGATTCGAGTTATTTTCATTGAACATGACCTCAATGATTTTTTAAATTCCGGTTTCCATTTACTGTTAAGATAATGGTATAATAATGGAATTTAAATTTCACCAGATTTCACAAAAAATTAATAATAATTTTTTAACTGCTTAATACCTCCAAACCAAATGAGTGTTATGCACCATTTACTGGCATCGCAATAGTGTTAACGTTGCTAAGGGTGTCAGGCACTGCCCGTGGACATTTCTCCTCCTGGGGTGGACACTCCAGCAGCATCCAACACTCTAATCCTTATACTGGTATAAACATATGAATCAGGAAGGTAACAAGGAAGGTCATGGCAGCGGTAAGGTGGAGTTTGCGGCGAAAGCCGGATGCTTTTTTGTGCCGCAGCCAGCCCGCGAACATAACAACCGTCAGCATGGCTATTGAGAGAAAGCCGCTAAGCAATTTAAGATGCCCCCAGCCAATAACCGGAGCAATCGCATATAAATTTATGAATGCGTGTCCTACAATAAACGAGGTACCTAAAACGGCAATCGGGATATGCCACTTCATAAAGTACCGCGAAAACTTGGCAAGCCGGACCTTTACCTTTCGTATCGACGTTTTCCGAATCACCAAAAATATAAAATACATATTGATATTGACTAGGAACAATAGCATTGCCAACTGTGCCAAAAACTGCGCGATTACTACAAGAGAGCTTTCATGCGGTCTAAAAAACCAGATATAGACAAAAGAAACTAAAACTAAAAATCCATTAAAAAATATCCATAACCGATGGTACATAAAGAACCCTCCCGGTTTAAACAGCTTCTCCCCAAAGCAAATCCCCTAATATCCAAGCCTATAAACTAAAAAACGCTCGTTCGGGTTGTGCCGATAAACAAATGGTACTCTCACTTCCAATTTCAATTCAAACGCCGTTTGGTTTTCCAAAAAATAAATATAATCCTCGGACGGATAATATAAAATTACCTCAATATCACGCGGGCACTCTTCCAGTGAGATTAAAATATTATTTATAACCTTTTGAAATACCTGAACCGAAAACGGATTAAAGAAGTAAAATCGATTATCCTTAGGGTCTATCGGATACTCCTCAGCCAGGCAGCAATGAAACTCAATCTTGTCGCGGCGGTTCTTTGTTTTTCTAACATAACTTTCACAATTCGTCAGCGCTGCCTGAAACAGCCCCTCATCCATCTCAATCCCGACCACTGATGCATGAAAAAAATAATGGATATAAAAGTTCAGCCGTCCCCTGCCGCAGCCAAAGTCCACGACCCGGTCGCCCGGCTTCAGCTCAAATGTTTCAAATAATTCTTCCAGGCCGCTATAGGGAGTTGGCTCATAGCGGTGGTAATGCAGGGACTGGTGAAATCCCTGCTGCTCCGCTCTTGTCTTTATATTTAATAGCTTATCATAATAATGTTCTTTCATGTCCCTCAACCAATCCCCGTCCAGCGCAGCCCTTTTGGAAAATGATTTTTCAAAATATGATCTGACAGCTTGCCCCAGCCGATGGAATAACCGTCTACCTCCAACAAGTACCAGCCTTTCGGGCCGTCTGCCGCCAAAGACTCTCCTTTCAAATAGGCGAGCATTTCACGGGAATCCTCCTTAAGATTCCATTTATGCTTTACCTGTTCCCCGGTTAAACCTAAAGCAAGGGCATGTGACGGCTCAAAGCGGTTCTTTTTGATTGTGCCAAGGTGCCATCCCGGTCGGACAACCTTCAAATTTTCCAATGACAGCATCTCTTTCGGCAGCAAGTACAACTGCTCGCCAAATAAAAGAAATTCCCCTTTTGGCGTCTCAAGTAAAGTCTCCTCCGCAAACTGATAATAGCTTTTTAAAACTTTCTGGTCAGACAAGGTCTTGGCGTACTTCAGCCTGCCGCCCGCCTCGTCACCATCCGTTTTTCTTAGAACGGTAATGAAGTGGCCCTCACCATGTAATTGATGAGGCCAAATCCTGATTGTCTTTCCAAGACCGGAAGCGCCTTCTGAAATCCAGTCGGGCCTGCCCTTTCCAAAGCCTTCATAAACCTGAACGTCCTCTATCTCAAAGTTAGGGTTATCTTTTATAAAATTACTAATAACACCTTCATTTTCTTCAGGTGAAAATGTACAGGTCGAGTAAACGAGCCTGCCCCCCGGGCGAAGCATCGTCCCAGCGTGTTCGAGAATATCAAACTGCCGAGCGGCACATACCGCTACATTTTCAGGACTCCATTCAGCACAGGCATCAGGGTCCTTGCGAAACATCCCCTCTCCAGAGCACGGTGCATCGACCATGATCCGGTCAAAATACCCCGGAAACCGCTGGGCCAGTCTCGCCGGAGTTTCATTGGTTACCACGGCGTTCCTAATCCCCATCCGCTCGACATTCTGCGAAAGAATCTTGGCCCGGGCTGGATGAATTTCATTTGTCAGCAAAAATCCCTGTTGCTGCATTTTTCCCGCGATATGGGTTGTTTTCCCGCCCGGTGCCGCACATAAATCCAGCACTCGCTCACCCGGCTGAGGGTCAACCAATTCACCAGCTGCCATCGCGCTTGGCTCCTGAATATAATACAACCCCGCCTCATGGTACGGATGCTTACCCGGCCGGTCCTCCATTCCATAGAAAAACCCCTCTTTCACCCATGGGATTTTTTCCAGATTAAAAGGGCTGATTTTTTTAAACTCCTCAACTGAGATTTTTAAAGGGTTCACCCGAAACCCTTGCGCTCTATTCTCGTGATAACTTTTTACAAAATCCTCATATTCCTCATCTAAAAGGTCCTTCATTTTTTCGAGAAAGTCCCTTGGCAACTCCATGTTGATCACCCATCTGCTGTTTAAAATAATGTTTACGATAAATTTACCACTCTTTTTAAAAAAATAAAACGGCAGTACCCTGTTTCAGAGTTTCTGCCGTTCAAGGAAACTTACATGACCATAACAATCAGTAAATTCAAGCTTGCTTGGTAAACCATTGCTATCAAAAAAGAAACTATATGTATCATTGATAAAATCGCTTTTACAAATCATCTTTGCGGCCTCGACATGGATTGGCTGCAAACGGAATTTATAGGGAACACCATACATTTTCGGAACGACCGCAAACAAGTCATGATTATACCCAACCGTAATCTCAACCTTATCACCTTTATAGGTCCCTGCCAGTAAATCCAACGGAAGCGAATCCTTCTCAAGCAGAACAGGCGCAGAAAAGCCCTTCACTTTTTCTCCGAACACTATTTTTGCCAAATCACTGCTGATTTTCGTAACAGGGGTAATATTGAGGTTACTTAATACGATTACCACAAGGTCCTCATTAGGATACATCATTAAATGATTAACAAAACCGTTCACATCGCCGAAATGACTACAAGTTTTATATTCACCCTCATCAATAAACCAACCGAAGCCATATCCATACCCGTTAATATTCGTAAACATTTGCTCCAGCAGCGACTGGTCTACTAAGCTGCTTTTTAAAAGTGCCTGACACCAAATATATAAATCTTCCACAGTGGAGTACATGCCATAGGCGCCGAGCGGGAATGACATATCGATATGCTCGGTATGGATAATGTCCCCCCATATCGTATAGCCTTCCGCCATTGACTTTACAATTCTGCGGCCATCGTCAATACCTGTACCTTTAAGACCTAATTTTTCAAAAATCTCCGTTTGGAGAAAGTCCGTAAATGTTTGGCCGGAAGCCATTTCAATGATTTTTGTCAGGACCAAATAACCGGAATTGCTGTAGCTCATATCGGTTCCTGGCGTAAACTCGAGCGGCAGGTCTTTGAAAGAATCTATAACAGCATCAAGATCAGCAGGAAGCCTCATGGTTTTCGCCCAGTACTCTGGATTGGAAGTGAAATTAGGAATTCCTGAGGTATGGGTTAATAAGTGGCGAGTTGTAATGACAGAACCATTCGGATAATCCGCGAGAATTTTATCAATCTGGTGATCAATATCTAATTTTCCTTTTTCATGCAGCAGCATTATCCCTATCGCGGTGAAGGCTTTTGTTAACGAACCTACCCTAAACCTTGTGGTCGAAGAGTTGGAAATATCATATTGGAACGATGCATAACCGTATCCTTTTTTTAATAAAATTTCCCCCTTATGTCCGACAAGCACTGCGCCGTTAAAAAACTCGTTGGCGGCTAATGATTCCATATAGGTTTCCAGTCTATTAATCTTGTCTTCCACTATTGATAACACCTTTCGAAAAATCTGCGACTATTGACGAAACGATATGAATCGAGTCCCATTCCCCGCCCGAAACAGTAATAAGCGGGTATTTTTTTGGAAACAGCTTTTCATTAATCTCCGCTACGGAAAGCCCGCGTTTATAGAGATGCTCCACTTCCCCGCTAAGATTCTCGAGATTGTCCAATTTTTGCTTCAGCGTATCTTTTCCATTCGGTATGTAGCCTGCATGGGCGCAAAACATCGAACCAAAATCATAGCTTAATAGGGTCCGAATGGAATTGATAATAACCGGAATCGATTCGCTCGACATAATTACCTTTGTTTTCGGGGCGACAAATAAATCGCCTGAAAAAAGCCGGCCTGTCTCTTCATCAAGCAGTGCAACATGATCATCGGCATGGCCCGGGGTGTAAATCACTTTCCAAGTTGATTTGTGCGATTGAATTGATTCTCCCAGCGGCAATGCCTGAAACTCCCTGCGCACTCCCCAAGTAATCTGGCGGTATTTCGGATAGGGAGCAAACTTCGCACAAACGCCGACCCCTTTTGGATGGACATAAATTGGAATATCGCGATTCTCTTGAATCCACGGAGCGATTCCGGAATGGTCCTCGTGGCTGTGGGTTAAAACAGCCTTATCAAATGAATGTTCTTTATAAAAAGAAATAAAATCCTCTTCAATGGATTGTGGACCTGTGTCAACCAACAGGCCGTCTACTAAATAGGCATAAATTTTACGGTCGAACCTTTCCACGGTTCCCTCAATACAAGTGACATCCTCTTTTGTATGCATCTCAATCATTTCGTACCCTCCTTACCTCCTTCCATTATATAGCATTAAAACATTGGTTGTATTATTTTTACAAAACCCATTATTGTGTTTTAAATTAGGTACCTATTTTCCCACTGGCATCACTTTATCATTGTCTCGGGAAAAATTAGTGCTCTATTTTTACCGGCGCCCCCTCTCATGCCTTGCCTCGGGCAAAATAAACCCTCTATTTTTACCGGGAACCCCTCTCAAACCTTGCCTCGGGCAAAATAAACCCTCTATTTTTACCGGGAACCCCTCTCAGACCTCGCCTCGGGCAAAATAATCCCCTCTATTTTTACCGGGAACCCCTCCCAAACCTTGCCTCGGGCAAAATAAACCCTCTATTTTTACCGGGAACCCCTCTCAAGCCTTGCCTCGGGCAAAATAAACCCTCTATTTTTACCGGGAACCCCTCTCAAACCTTGCCTCGGGCAAAATAAACCCTCTATTTTTTCCGGGAACCCCTCTTAAGCCTTGCCTCGGGCAAAATAAACCCTCTATTTTTACCATGGATACCTCCTAGACTCTGTACCAGGCAAAATAAATGCTTCGTCTTAACCGGTTCCCCACTCATTACCTCTATCTCAGACAAAACAAAAAAGCAGCCGCCTGGAATCATTCCAAGCGGCCACTGTGCTCCTATTCATATTTCGTCCGGTCCGTAAAGGTAATATATATCAAGTATATAACTATACAAATTGCCGTAGTCAAGAAGCCCCAGCCTAGCGTGATTTGCTCGATAACCAAATAGTTATTGCATAACTGGACAGGTGCATCAATATAAAGCCAGCCCACCACCAGGAACAAAATGGTGAAGAAGATGAAAAAAATATTTTTACCAAGAGAATTTAACTTTTTCCAGCTGTCCCTCAAGGGAATTCCAGCTAAAAGTGATAAACTCAAAAACTTAAATACCTCTACGCTTTGTTCAGTTAAAGCATCATCCATCGAACGCGGCAGAGTCCAGAAGCCTATAATTATAACAAACAATAAAATTCCAGGAACGCCATTCCCGTTCCATTTTTCAAAAAATCTCGGAAAGCGGTCCATAAAAAGTCGTGCCATCAGGAATCCCGCAAACACCACCATTGGCATTTGCATATGCATATGGATAATCATTACAGACTCCATAAAATGGGCAATAGGTGGAATAGCTAGGGCAATAAGTAACAATAATCCATATATAAATTGTTGCATTGATTATTCCCCCGCTTCCTGATTCAGAATCTTGACAACCTTATCGGATGCCTCATCTATTTTTTTATAGTCCATCACATCTTGAAGACTGCCTTTTGGGTCCACTAAATAAAATGCTGAATTATGCGTGAAATTCCCGTATCCGTCAGGAATAACAGTCACTCCAAATTCTTTTAGCAAAGCATCCAATTCATTCTTATCCGGAACCCTTGCCATCCGCCAGGTTTCCCCATCACTTTTAAAATAAGTGCGGTATTTTTCCAGCGTCTGTGGGGTGTCTCTGGATGGGTCAAAGCTGATGCTTAAAAATACAATATCTTTTCCCAAATATTTTTTTGGAATCTGCTCGTAAACCTTTGACATGTTCATTTCCAACTGCGGGCAGACAGATGTACAAGACGTATAAAGAAAGGTAATAAATACGTACTTCCCTTTGAATTCAGAAATGGAATACTCCCGTTGCTTACTGTCCTCCAACGTAATTTTAGGAAATTTCGGCTTCTCGTCCAGCAGCCTGTTCACCCTGGCCGTTTCCGCCGTAAAGGCCCGAAACCCGTCTGTACCTGTATAAAATAAGACAAATCCAAACACAAATACGACTAATAGTGAAATTACCTGATGCCGATTTTTGATCATAACGACCACTTCCCAAACCTATTTTTAAAAAAGTTCTCTCTCTTTTTAGCAGAAAGAGATAGCCCTGCATGCGAGCTATCTCTTTTGTTATCAAAACTGTCCAGCTTCAGCGCCTAGGGGCGTCCGCTTTTCTAATTACCAAGTCTTGAACCCAGGTGATCCTGGAGGTGCATTGACAATAAATTCTGTTAATGGAACGACATATGCCATTGCAACGACTACTAGCATAACCACAATCCAAAGTCCCCAGCGCTCTGTCCAATAAGGAGTTGGAGCAGCATTTTCTTCTGCTTCCGCAATTGGGAATTCTGTTTCTCCTTTTGGTGCAAAGAACATCATATTAATTACCGCATACACTTGGAGAATTACACCGATGATTAACAAAGTACCACCGACAGCCAGTGCCATCATATATGGGTTCCAGCCTAATGCTGTTGCATGATCGCCATATGTTGTAAAAGAAGTTCTTCGTGGTGAGCCAAGTAATCCGACTGTGTGCATGGAACCCGACATAAAGATCATGCCGATTGTCCAGATCCAAGTTTGAATGACACCTAATTTATTGATTTGTGGTGTTAGAACACGTCCTGAAATATATGGAACTAACCAATAACTAATCCCAAAGAATGCCAATGCAACCGTCACACCAAGTGTTAAGTGGAAGTGACCGACAATCCACATTGTGTTATGAACAACTGTGTCCAATTGGTTTGTTGTTTGCGCAATACCACCGGCACCCGCTGGGGCAAAGGAAGCCATACTGATAAATAACGCTAGGAAACGAACATCGCCCCATGGCATTTTTTTATACCAGCCGATCAGTCCTTTTCCGCCTTGCTTTCTTGCAGTCTTTTCAAATACTGCAAACATGGCCCAAGCGGTCATTAATGATGGGAAACCAATGGCTAAACTCATAAATACGTGCATCATTTTAACTGGTAAAGAAATACCTGGGTCAATGATTTGGTGATGGAATCCACCGGTAATGTTCATGATTACCAAAGCGATAATAACGACGCGGGTTAATGTATCGCTCCAGCGTTTGCCGCCCATTAATTTCGGTGCAATGACATACCATGCAGAAGTAGCTGTTAAGTACCAGATATTTACAAGCGTATGTCCAAAGGCCCAGAACAATGTACGAGAAACCATTACATTAACGGTCTTAACCCAGCCTAAGGACCAAGGAACTAGAATTAAAACTTCAACTGCTACAGGAATAAGTGCAAAAAACATTAGAACGTTGATACCAGTTGCAAAGTAAGAAAAGATCGGAACATGCTTTCCTTTATTATTTTTCCGCCAATTGGCTACTTGGATAAATGCGCCAACGTTGCACAACCACATACCTACTGCGAAGAATACTAAACCAATATAAAACATTGGGTGTGCTTTTAAAGGCGGATAGAATGTGTACATTACTGATGCTTCATTCATAAGGATTGGAATAACAACCAATACCGCGCCAATAATTTTGGCTGCAAATGCAGTCCAGACAAACTTTCTAACCTTTGGAAGAAGACCTCCCAGTTCATGTGAAAGACCTGCATACAGATAACCAAATGTAAAGAAAGTAGTGAATGCCAGAAGCATGAACACACCGTGCATCGTAAGAACCTGATAATAGTTTAACCACGATGGCAGCTCCAGAAGACCGGCACGGTTTAAACCTTGCGCTAATCCTAAAAATCCACCAATTAACAAGATGACAAATGATACAAATAAATATGTTTTTGAAATTTTTGCGTCTTCTTTATTAACACCTAGCAATTTAGTTGCTTTTGTTTTATACGTTTGCTTTAATGCTGTTTCCATTAGCCTTTCCCCCCTTACTTAACCGTAATTGTCGTGCTCATCATTTGGTGACCGGCACCGCAATATTCGTTACATAGCACTAAATAACTTCCCGGTTTATCAAACTTTTGGGTAACTCTTGAGATATAACCTGGTGTTACCATTGCGTTAGCGTTGGTTCCTGCAATTTCAAAACCGTGGACAACATCTTTTGAAGTTAAGATAAAATGTACAGTTGATCCAGCTGGAACTTCAATATTTCCAGGATTAAAGCTAAAAACTTGCAATGTCATGACTACTTCGTATTCATGATCGCCAATCTGTTTAATTCCAGGCTTATCAAAAGGCGCTGTTTGATCTACTTTTTGCGAATCGATAGTTTGGATATTACTTGGCGGTGCCATTCCTTCAGCAACAGCTTGATAGCCCGTGATTAACATGAAAATCATCATTATACCGAAGCTTAATGCCAGCCATATTTTTTCATCAAGATGCATTTTCATTTCTTTCCCCCCTATACTCTAGTCATATAAAGCCCATATAAAGTTAAATAAGTAACGAGAATAACGACGCCAACCACACCTACGGAAATCCATGTACCTTTTAACGGTTCTTCGTGCTGCTTGCCTGGCTTATTATTTCGATTTGCTTTTACAGATGCCATTTGTGAATCCCCCTTTTGATTTATTCTGTTTTCTTACTTCTATCATAGTTAGGAACGATTCTCAGCGAAGTGAACTGCGTCACATTTCATAAGTGATTTTGGTCGTAAGAAAAAAGGGAATATTATTGTACTTTTTGTCCAAAATCCGAATGTTTATGAAAAAGAGCACGGAAAATAGCTGTATTTCCACTGTTTTTAACTTGTTAATCGGATAATTTTTATTGTGGAATAGAAAAAAGTGGCGGAAAAAGGGGAAGAAATCAAAAATGACAAATTTGTGAATTGAAGTAAAATCATCTTAAAATAACAAAAAAAGCCGCCCTTATTTTTCATAAGGACAGCTGCTAAATAACCTATTTAAATATTGGCAATGTTACCACAATCATCATAAGAAACAGGATGGTGATATAGTTTACGGAGTACAGAAAATTAATCTGGGCCCATTTCAGGTCATCTTTTGTAAAAAATCCGCTTATGCTCACAATTAGCCAGCCAAGGTTCATCACTGTAGCAATGACAACAAAGGTAAGCCCAAGCGATCCTAGATAAAACGGCAATGGCAATAGGCAGGCGATATAGACCACCATCTGCCGCTTCGTCATTTCAAACCCATGTACCACAGGCAGCATCGCTACCTTCGCCGCACGATATTCCTCGCACTTCTTCATCGCGATGGCAAAGGTATGCGGCATTTGGAAAACAAAGATAATCAGAAATAACATAATCGGAACAATATGAGTCCCTGGCTCAATTGCCGTCCAGCCAATTAGCGGGGTAACAGCACCTGAAACGGCACCAATCACGGTGTTAAGTGTATACCTCCGTTTGGACCACATTGTATATAAGATGACATAAGTAAACCAGCCTACGAAGGCATAAATCACTGCTTCCCATCTTGTAAAAGACAAAAGAATGAAGCCTAGTACTGTGAGGACAATTCCTATCGTTAATACTACTTTTAGAGGAATATGCCCTGTTACGGTCGGCCGATGCTTCGTTCTATCCATGACAGTATCGATGTCAACATCATACCAGTTATTGATGACAAGTGCTCCGCCCATGACCAGCGTACTGCCGATGATGGTCAGCAAAAATACATTCAAGTAATCAGAAAAAGAGGCGCCGGTAAAATAAAGGGCCAGCCAAAACCCAGTAAATACTGGCAGAACATTGGCTATTAAGACAGGTCCTTTAAAAAGAGCTTTTATATCAGCCATAAGGCCGGAACGATTATTTGAAATAGCAGCACTTTTGCCTTTCAGTGCGGAAGGTATTCCATTTTGACTCATCCTTACAACCCTCCCCAAAAAGTGGTTATTACTATCTACAACTTAAGTACATGATTCCATATTACCATACTTTATCATGGAACACTCTTGTAGAAAAATTGGCAAAAAAAAGGGCGCAATCAAATATATAATTTTTTTAAGGGCGCCCATTTTTGGGGATTCAGTTTGGACTTTAGTAAATTTCCTATTTCGAAGGAATTAAAGCCTCATTTATTCTTCTCACTTTCATTAAAGGATCTCTTCGGATGTTAATCACAAATTCTTCATTTGAAGTGTGATAAACAAAAGTTCCTTCTTTTGCGCTGAAGAACTCTTTGTTTACATCCTTTTCTGAAATGGTTCTAATTGGGGCTACTTCATCCACAATTTTCTTGTCACCTTCTTCATGATAATCAAGAATTAGAACCAAAAGAAACTGGTTTGGAAATAGTTCCCTAGCTTCTTGCCATTTCATATTATCCAGCCTCCTAGTGCCCTCTCTATTGATCTTTATTATAGTTTATTCCACAGAAACATCATACAAAAACGTAGAAATTAGAGCTGTTTTTCGCTAAACAAAAGATACCAAAAGATGTATGATCCAAGTACATAAAAACTAGCCCAACAAGGATCAAACACTTCTATTCTTGCACTTAACATAGAATATCTTTTACTTTTTCCTTCATTTCCTTGTATCGTTCATTTAAAAGTTTCAGGATTGTGTCGTCGGCGGTAAAATGCATAACGATGGCTTTTATTTCACGTCTATTAAATTTGCCATGGTCATGTATTTTATATCCCCTGCCATTAAGTTTAAGCCTTATCATAAAACTGTCAGCTTTTTTACCTTCTCTCGGATAAACTTGAACAAAATTAAGTGCTGCCTCTTTGCATGTACAATCTGGATTCATACAATATGAATCAGCAATTAAAAATATCTTTCCCATATAAACTAAATGGAAATAATCGTTTTCATGATCAGGGAAAACCTCTGCATAACAAACAGTGATGCCTTTAGCAATCTTACTCATCACAGCAGGCATAATACCACTCCTATTTTTTAATAACTTCGAGTGAACCGGCAACATTCCCATTTATTCTATTTTTTATTTACTTCAGCATTTTAACAGGAAGTTATGATAAGACGGCATGATAGTGGGTTTAAAATGATGAAAATGATGGGGGAAGATTGCGGATTTAATGAAAGGAATCTAAGTTTCAAAATTGCTATTTATTACTGTTGTTTCGACATTTTTCTACCTCCCTTCCGGTAAAATTATATCACACTACATTTCATTTAAATTTTGTCTCTAGAAAGGGTTTTCAACAATTATGTGAACACTCCGCTTCAACCTAAAAAGGCAACGCCTAAAGGATGACGCTGCCTGCTAGGAACCGAGTGAACACTTGTTCACCCTTTTGATTTATTTATAACTACTCTCCCCGGAAAACAGGTTTCCGTTTCTCGGTAAAAGCTTTTACCCCTTCTTGGACGTCTTTTGTACCAAAACAAACTTTAATTGAAGCTAATTCTTGTTTTAGAATTGTTGTAAGATCCGTGTCAGGGCTTGCGGCAAGCAATCTTTTGGAAAGTGTCAACGCAACAGGCGGTCCTTCCGCTAACTCCTTGGCAAAATTCATAACCCTGTCTTGGAATTCTTCATCTGGGAATATTCCGTTAACCAAACCAATCCGTTCTGCTTCTTCAGGATAGATATCCCGACCCGTATATATCAACTCCGTTGCTTTTCCCTGTCCTACCAAACGTGGTAAGAAATAGGTCATTCCCGCATCTGGATTAAGACCGCGGCGAATGTATCCAGCAGTTACCCTTGCACCAGCAGACATAAAGCGCAGATCACAGGCAAGAGCCAGAGCGAGTCCTGCACCAGCTGCAATTCCGTTAATCGCGGCGATGACAGGTTTATCACAATGAACGATTCCTAACGCCTGATGACCGACCCAGCCCAAGTTATCTAATGTTTTATGACGAGAATCAGCGGATTTATCTCTCTTCGCAAACTCAGTCAGGTCAAGACCTGCACAAAAACCTTTTCCGCTCCCGGTTATCACAATGACACGAACTTCATCGTCAGCAGATGCCTCTGAAATAGCCTGAATAATCTCAGCACTAAGTTTATCATTGACAGCATTGAGACGCTCCGGCCTGTTTAGTGTTAAAGTGCGGACCCCATTCTGTGTTTCTACTAAAATATGTTCCATTTTATTCCTCCTATTCTATTAATTTAAATTTTCTGATTAATAAAAACATAGCATATCCAAGATGGTTTGTACATGTGAGTTACTTATTTTGGAAAAATATCATTACCAACGATTTATGTTATTCCATTGAAATCTCCACAACATCATCCAAATATTTCGTAGTGCTATACCCATAAATCTCCAGTCTTTTAGGGATCACTTTGTCATCAACGTTGTTACTGTGTAACCTAATTCTTTGAACGGTAAAAAAATTACGAGGCTGTTCAATTTCTTCATATGCGAACGGGATTTCATTCATACCATATTCGTTCCCGTTTTTATCCACGAGCACTCCTTCTGAATCCATCTCCATTGAACTAATTTCATTTTCATCCTCACCCACAATATTGAAGTTAAGCGACTCATATGCCCGATTCTTAATTTCATGATTGCTTATGATAACATTGGTAGGCTGTCCAACTTCTACCTTGTCTATGGAGATGGTACTGCCTGCATACTCAAAGGTTTGAGGATATTCCTTAGCAGCGTCCAGTTCAATGGTTTTGTGGTCTTCAAACGTTAAAATAACAGATTTGAATTGAACGCTGATCTCTTTAGGCTTTTCTCCAAAAAGCGGGTCAAAATGTGTTTGAAAAGTAGTCCAATTCATGTCTTGCTGTAAATCCAAAAAATTGCTGCCATACCTATCAGCTTTCATTTTTTTATCGTTCACTTCTAGATTGTCAAAATTAAGAAAATCCACCCGTTTCTCTGTCTGTTCATTATTAATAGCATATTGCAGAATCGTTGCTGTTGGAGCAATCGTTAGTTTATCAAATCGAATTGGGATCCCGTCGATGTCAGTCTCTTCATTCAACGCATATTCGATAGATGGCTGTTTTGTTACAGGAATTTCGAAGTTCCACTCCCCTGCTTTATTCTCCATGTTTCCGTAAGGCCTAAAACTATTCTGGTCGGTAGTATCACGAATTAATTTCTGAAGCTTGGTAATCTTGAGTTTGATTGTCCCGTTATCGGTTGTGAGTGGCAGCAGACTAATCTTTCCATGATACACACTCTTTTCTCTATTATTTTCAGCCGATTTAAGGTCTGGAGGATAGTACCTTGGATATGTATCACGGCTCATGATGTCATGTTCGTTCTCTACGAAAAAACCCTCATTATAATCCATCACATATTGATTGTCTTCTTCTGTATCTTCTATTTCATAAAGGATAAGCGTCTGAACATCATCAGCAATCGCGCTCTTGATCTTAATTTTCACCCCCGCGCTTTCCGCTTCCAGGTTCAGCCTTTCACCCAGGCCCTGTTGCAGAAAGGCACGCAACTCTTGATCTTCTTCTGTCCATGTATAATAAAGGTTGGTAAAAGAGCCTGTAAAAACTTCTATACCGATCAATAATGCTAAAACACTTGCAAAAACAAGGCCCATTCTTTTACGTTTATTATTCTTCTGTTGTCTTTGCTTTTCCCTTTCTGCCAGCCTAGATTTGACGTTCTCCATAAAATCAGTTGGCACACGGAAATCCTTCATCCTTTCAGTAAGATTTACCATAGTTAACATGACATCCTGAAAGGTACCCAAATCCTTCTGACAGTCTTGGCAATGATAAATATGCACCTCGAAATCAATCTTTTCCGACCGCTCCATGGTTCTTTCCAAGTAATCGATATAATTCTTTTGATACTCCTTACACCCATTAAAGGATGACCCGTACCCCATTTCTTTTCTAACTGACTGAATACCGGAAAACAGAAGCTCTTTCAGCTTTTCCATTGAAACCTGAAGAAGATGTGCCGTTTCCTCCTTAGAGATTCCTTTTACATATGTAAGGGCCACCGCTTCTTTCTCATCCTCTTTCAACCGATCAAGTGCTTTAAATAAATCCTTATGTTGTTCACTTTCCTCTGAGTCTTGTAAACTTCTATCTTTAGAAAGTTCTCGGCAGTTATGTATAAAAATAGATGTAACCCCCGTTTCGTATGTTGTTTCACTTTTAAAACGAGGTAATTCCTTGTGCACTTTTATAATGGACCGGTAAAAAAGCTCTTCCATTTGCTGCTGAGTCCTAAGATAAAACCAGCCCAGAGTATAGAACGATTGTTTATGTTGGTCAAACCAATCAACGATGGACTCGAGGCTTTTTTCCCTTATTGGAGTGATAGATAAAGGATTTATATTTGCTGGGATCATAAACGTGTTCCCCCTAATATTCACCTTTAATTACAAAATACGAGCCACGAATTGTTCCAGCTAGTTTAGACTTCTGCCTAGCAAACTTAAACTTCCCTTCTAACTCCTCTGGTACCTCCATCCCCTCAGAAAGCTTAAAACCAACAGCCCGCTTCTTAGGATTATCAACTGTATACAGGACGTTGACCGAAAGACCATCCTCATAAAAGACATAAGTCCAGTCGATATTTTCCACTTGAAAACGCGACGTCTCTAAAGGTTTAGCGGCAAACTCAATATCACGTTCTTCTTTCAAAACTCGGTTCACATATTCAAGGGTCTCCCCGCTTTCGCTAGCTGGCACAACCGTAAATTCATGCTTGTATTTGTTCATAAAGTAACGGGCTTCATTAGCACGTAAACCAGCAAGCGCTTCTGCTACCGGTGAGGACTCTAAACCAACTGTAGAAACATTTTTAAAATCAACGATATAGGACATTTTTATCTCCCCTTTAATCTCTTATTTCCTAACAACAGGATACCACATTTAACCAAAAAGTAATCCGTTTCACCGCCATATCTCAACCTTTGCAACTAACTAGTGCAGTTCAAGGAAAAATTGGCGCTTCAAAGTTTAACAAAAAAAGGATAGCCGGCAGCTTAAAAATGCCCCGTCTATCCTATTCATAAATCTATTTATTTAAACTTTAGGCTCTGTTATAGCTGAATGTTGATTTTACAGTGTTTGAAAAATAAACGGAAAAATTCCGTTTAAATTGGGAAATACCCATATTTCCTTAAAAATAAAGGAAGTTTTTCCGTTTATCTGATCCAAATCTTTAGATTTTGTCTTATTTAGAGCAGTTAATCGGAATAATCTCCGCTTATATCTGCTTTTTTAAGCTCCTTTTATGCATTAGCCGGAAATTCTCCGCCTACGAATTCTCATACCTACACGAAAATCAGCAATAAGTAATAACAGACCTAAACTTTAAAAACCGCTCGGCCTGCTGTTCTGCGGTTATCACTGCTTCCTTAGCGTTACCTGCAAACAGACTATTTTCCTTCCATTGCTTTTAGAGCCTTTCTTTTAAATCCGCATTCCTCCATGGCTGAAGCAAGCTCTGCTCTTAATTGCTTTACATCAAAATGTACTAATTGTTTTTCTGCCACAACTTGCTTTCCATCGATGAATACATCCCTTACATTTCCGGCATTTGCAGAGTACACCAAAGCACTGTACGGATCAAAAATAGGAAACATATTGACTGAATCAACTTCCACTAGAATGAAGTCAGCTTGTTTTCCTGCCTCGATTGAGCCAATTTTATCCTCCATACCTAAAACTTTCGCTCCCCCGATGGTCGCTAACTTTACAATCTCTTCCGCCGGGAAGGCACTGCGATCCTGTAAAATAGTTTTATGGAAATTTGCAAACAAGCGCATTTGGCTAAATAAATCGAGCGTATTCCCACTGCTTGGCCCATCTGTTCCCAACCCAACTGTCACACCCGCAGACAATAAATCTTGGACACGGGCCACACCTTTAGCCGATTTTGTATTGGCGCCGATACAATGGGCAACCTTTACATCATACCGCTTCAGCAATTCAATATCATGATCAGACAAATGAATACAGTGGGCAGCTACCAGCCTCGAGCTTAGCACACCGATCTCTTCTAAAAATTCAATTGGCGTTTGATTGCGTTCTTTACGATACTTCTCCATTTCAAACTCCATTTCACTGACATGCATCATCCACGGCACATTGTACCTTTGAGACAAAGCATCCGCTTGCTGGAGCACTTCAATCGTGTTCGTGTAAGGGGCATGTGGTGCTACGGTTGCCCGAATCCTGCTATCTCCTTGCCATCTTGGCAGAAACCCTTCAGCGTATTGCAAGCCGCCCATTGGCTCCGGTACATCGACCGTTACGGAGTCAATGACTGTTTCTGCCAGAATGCCGCGGCTATGCATTTCTTCTGCGGCTTCTGCCAATTGCTGCTCAAAATAATACATATCAAAGAAGGTTGTCACACCGGCAAGCTGCATTTCGGCAATCGCATATTTTCCGCTGGTGTAGGCAAGCTGTTCATTCATACATTCATTTTCTAACGGAAATAAGAAGCGGCGCAGCCGGTCAGGATAGTCATCACCTAAAGAACGAAACGGAATCATCCCGATATGAGTATGCGTATTGACCATACCCGGCAGCAAAATCGCCCCTCTGGCATCAATGCATTGGTCGAAGGTCAGCCCCATTGGCAGTAACTCCATTGGACCAATTTCTATAATTTTTCCATCGTCTACTACTAAATAGCCGTCTTGAAACTGCTCCATCTTTTCATTCATTGTTAATATCCAAGCGTTTTTAATAACTATCTTCAATTTCTCAATCCTCCACCAATGGGATCATCATTTGCGAACGTACATTCATCATCCCTTTGTCGGTAATTTTGATTGCAGGTGAAACCGGCAAAGACAAAGTTGAAAAAGACATGATTTCATTACTGTTCCGATAGCCTAAGCTAATCATCGCTTGACGAACTTCGCTTAATTGCTGACCTAATTCTTGAATCGGTGCATCGCTGATTATCCCGCCGACTGGCAATGGGCATACGGCTTGAACCTTTCCCGCTTGTGTCACGACATATCCGCCTTGCATGTCCAATAATTGTTTCTGTGCCGCTAGTATATCTTCCGCACTCATTCCCATTACCATCAAATTATGATGATCATGTGCCCAGGTAGTGGCTACGGCTCCTTTTTCAGATAATGCATTTTCAACAAACCCATAGGCGATGTTCCCTGTTTTCCCATACCGTTCCATCACTACAATTAAGGCCAGTCCGCTATTCTCCCAATCTAAATAACCATCTGTAACGGCCATCTCTCGCTGTACATGTTCGGTAAAGGTACCCACTTCGGAAATTTGCATCACGTTAACGACAGCCTTTTCAGCTGAATTCACCTTGATCCGCAAATCCTCTAAAGTCAGTTCCCGACAATGTATAGATTTATAGAAGTGCTCAGGAAAAGCAGGTTCCACTGCCGGATACTTGATTGCATTTCCCCGCTCGTGTACCAATTTTCCATCCTTATAAACTGCCTTTATATCCAGGCGTTCCACATCATCTACTAATAGAAAATCGGCTTTAAACCCCGGGACAATAGCGCCGCGGTCCTGGAATCCCATCCGTCTTGCAGGGGTATAGGTAGCACAGTATAGCGCCTGTTCCGCCGGCATGCCGCATGAAATGGCTAATCGTACGTTCGCATCCAAATGTCCTTCAAGCAAATCGTCCGCCATCACATCATCTGTAATGATTGCCATATATTCATAGAATTGATTTTCCACAATAACACGCATATTTTCCGGCGTTATTGATTTCTTTTGAAATTCTAAAAACATCCCGCCGGTGATTTTCTCATAAATCGATTGGGGTGACTGATGAGTATGGTCAGCAGTAATGCCCGCATATAAAAATTTAGCCAATTCCAAATCCGAAACACGCGGCACATGTCCTTCCAAAGGCATAGCTGGCCTCTCCGTTTGAACAACGCGTAAAATCTGCCGAATTAAGGAATCCTCTTGATTGACAATGCCGTTGAAGTCCATCGCTTCCCCTAACGCAATTACTCTCGGATGCTTGAGGAGCTGCTTCACTTCCTCAACGCCAATATACCCGCCAGTCGTTTCCAGCTCTGGCGTCGTCGAAGGAACAGAGGAAGGAATCGCATAGAAAATATCCATGGCACTTGGCTGGGAAAAAAACGCCTCCAGCCCTTCCATGCCAAACACATTGGCAATCTCATGGGCATCAGCTACAACCGTTGTCACTCCATGGGTTAAGACAGCCTCAGAAAAAATGGCAGGGGACGTCATCGAGCTTTCAATGTGCATATGAATATCCATTAAACCTGGGACCAAATATTGACCTCTAGCATCGACTACTTCACCGGCCTGTAAATTCTCCACTTTGTCAGCTGTTACATAGTAAAATTTATCTTCAACAATGTAGACATTTTTCTTTTCAAACTTTTTTGTAAACGTGTTAAAAACCTGTCCATTTATAATGACTAAGTCAGCTTTCATTTCCCATTCCCTCCTTTAGATAACCGGTAAAGAGAAAAGGGCCAAGATGATCCTCAGCCCTTTTCCTTAACCGAAACTATTTGTTCAAAATTCTATTCCACTGATTAATCCAAGATTCTAGGTTCTTATTGACTAATAGTGAATCCACTTTCTTTGTTCGAGCTGCCACATCACCATATGTTTTATTTTTTGCTGTTTCTTCGTTTAGCTCTACCTTTTTATTGGTTGGGGCTTCATTGAGAGATACGGCAGTTTTTTCTTGAGCCTCCTGGCTTAATCTCCAGTTGATATACTTATAAGCTAAATCTTTATTTTTAGAATTTTTGTTGATATTGATAGTGTTAAAGTTGGCGTAAGTCCCAGATTGCGGTACTACATAAGCGACATCTGGATTTGATTCTGTAATCATCGGAACAGCAAAGTCACCGACAACCGCTGCTGTGATTTCCCCTGATTGGAACATATTGGCCAAATCGGATGATTTGCTATACGTTTTTACCACGTTTGGTGCAATATCAGTGATTCCTTTAAATGCTGCCTTACCATTATCTTTAGAAATCTCAGTATTCTCGTGATTACTTCCTAAATAAAGCATGGCAGGACCAAAGGTGGTCGCAATGTCTGGAATGGAAATTTTCCCTTTCAAAGAAGAATCCCATAAATCATTCCATTCTTTGATTTCTTTCCCTGCTGTCTTCTTATTATAGACAATTCCGATACTGTTTAACGTGTAGGCCGGGCCAGATCCGTCTGCAGCTAATTCTTTTGCACTATCGATTAAGTTGTCCATATTTGGAACCTTGGAGCTGTCTACTTTTTCAAAAAGACCTGCTGCTACACCGTCAGCCGCATTGGATTGCGACAATTCAATGACATCCACCGTTGAGTTTGGATTGCTTTTAAGCTTTGTTAAACGCTCAGAGCTTGTACCTGTTTCTAACACAATGTCTACATTATATTTTTTCTCAAATGGTTTGAAGACATCTTCCTGCATTTTATCTTCTTCCAAGCCAAAAGTTGAGATGACTAATGTTTTTGGTTTTTCCTTGCTTGCAGTGCTGCCTCCGCCGCCGCATGCAGCCAGTACACTAGCTGCTGCAAGAGTTAAGCCTACTAAACCCATTGTTTTTTTCATTTTTTATTTCCCCTTTTCTTAGATGTTGTTTTTATTAATAACTTATTGCCTATTAAACTATGATTAGCTTGTGAGCAGGAATGGATAATGTAACTGTGTCTCCAACTTGGTAGATGACATCATCCGCTTTATTTGCCCGTAATGTTCCAATCGGGGTTTCTACCTCATATTGGTAGGACTTGCCCAGGAACGTCCGGACTTTTATCTTTCCTGATACCGCATTGTTGGTACTTGGCTCGGTACCTTCCCCAATCTCAATATCATCTGGACGAATGGTTCCTGTACCTTTTGCTGGTCTCCATTGGCGGGTGCTTTCGAAGACCGTTCCATCAACTGCTTTATACTTCCAGTCTTCAGTAGGCGCTAGCTTAAAGAAGTTCTCAAACCCGATAAAACGAGCCACAAACTCCGTTTTTGGATTTTTATAAATTTCTTCAGGTGTGTCGAACTGCTCGATCACGCCTTTATTCATAACGGCCACCTTGTCCGAAATGGAGAAACACTCCTCTTGGTCATGCGTGACAAACACGGATGTAATCCCCAATTGGCTTTGGATCCGTTTAATTTCTATCCGCATCTGAAGGCGCAATTTTGCATCCAGGTTACTAAGAGGTTCATCCAATAATAATAATTTCGGTTCAATCACTAAGGCACGAGCTAAAGCTACACGCTGTCTTTGCCCGCCTGAGAGCTGCTTAGGATAACGATTGCCCAACTCTTCTAATCCCGTAATCGCTAAAATATCACTTACTTTTTTTTCAATGGTTTGCTTTTTTTCCTTGCGTAATTTCAACCCGAACGCAACATTTTCTTTAATTGTTAAATGGGGAAACAAGGCATAGCTTTGGAAGACCATTCCAAACTCCCGTTTATGAACGGGCACTTTCGTTAAGTTTTTATTATCAACCACGAACTCGCCATCATTTGGCTCAATTAAGCCGGCAATTACTCTTAAAGTGGTTGTTTTCCCGCATCCGGATGGTCCTAATAAAGAGACCAATTCTCCTTTTTCAATCGATAAATTTAAATCTTTTAATATGTCAGCTTTGTTATCATAACTTACACGAATATCTTTTAATTCAACATAGGACATTATGCTGTTCTACCCCCGTCGCTTTTGTATTCTGTCTGTTCCTATGAAATACTGGCTAACCCTAATGTTTTTTCAATAATAAACATTAAAACAATCGTCCCTAGCATTAATACAACGGATAATGCCGAAACCGATGGGTCGTAGTTGTATTCAATATAATTCATTAAGCTGGTTGGCAGCATGGTAACACCTGGTCCTGATAAAAACTGCGAAACAGGAATATTGTTAAAGGAGTTAATGAACGCGAGCATAAAGGAAGCAAAAATTCCCGAAGTAATGTTTGGCAGCACTACTTTGATAAACGTCTGTAATTTTGTGCAGCCTAACGTCCATGAAACCTCTTCAATTGAAAAATCTAACTGCTCAATCGTTGAGCCGACAACCCGGATTACGTATGGTAGGCAAATTAGGAAATGGCCTAACAATAATCCTTGGATAATCGGGAATTGGAACTTAATCACGATAAATTGATACATCGCATATCCAACGACCAAACCAGGCACAATTGTTGGCGAAAGAAAGAAGCTCTTAATCCAATTTCGTCCAAAAACCTTATGACGCGCCAAAGAATAGGCAGCTGGTACACCAATAATCAATGCCAAGAGTGTCGCTATAAAAGCTACTTTTAAACTGAGAAAAAAGCTGTCCATAAAGGCTTCATTACTAAACACCTTACCGTACCAATCAAGGGTAAAACCTTTAATTGGAAATTGAATGGTTGAATTCGTTCCAAAAGAAGTCACGATAATAATCAGCAAAGGCACTAGCAAAAACGCAAAAACCAAACCCGCAAAGACTTTTAAACCAACATTTTTACGCACTTGCCTCACCTCTCTTATCCATGCGGCCCGCAACCCAGTTGAACAGCTTCATCACGATCAAAGTCGCAACAATCATAATCAAAGCAATAACACTGGCACCCTGCCAGTTTCCTAACGCAGTCGCATTTTGATATAAGAAAGTTGCTAGCATGATGTTCCGGTTTCCTCCTAATAATTGCGGAGTAGTATAAGCGGTCATGCTTCCAGTGAAAACCAATATACTCCCAACAATAATTCCGGGCACACTTAACGGCAGAATAACCTTCATAAAAGCAACCAAACGATTGGCGCCTAACGTTTCTGCGGCTTCCATAATTTCTGAATCAATGTTCTCTAATATCCCCACTAAAGTAATGACCATTAAAGGCAAGAAGAGATACACAGAGCCAATCACAATGGAGAATTCCGTATAAAGCAGGGTAAGTGGTTTTGATATTAACCCCAAGCTCTTTAACGCATTATTTAGAATACCGTCTTGTCCTAAAATGGTGATCCATGCAAAACTTCGCACAACCGAATTCGTTAACAACGGAAACAATGTAATCGACATTAACAGGCCACGCCATTTTTTTGGACTTTTCGAAATATAATAGGCAGTCGGAACTCCTAGCACTACACAAATCAATGTTGCAATCAGTGAAATCTTTATCGTCCGCCAAAAAATACCAAAATTATAATCATCCAAGAAGAACGAAATATAATTCGCCAAGGTGAATCCTCCATCAAAGAAGGTTGGGTAAATGGCGGTAATAAGCGGTAACACCAAGAATAAAATCAAAAGAATCAATCCTGGAGCCAAGATGATGTATGGGATTCTTCGCTGTGTCATATCTGGCCTCACTTTCAAAAAGGGTTATTCATGTTAATAAACAAGTATAAGTTGTATTCCTTTCATAGAGTATTATAATTTATTAATTTCTCTTTGGCAACATGAAATACGAATGGTGTATATTATATTTAAGGTTAATGTTCGTGAATTGTATTTTTAAATATAAGATTACGTAATCAGACGATTAATTTTATCCTCATTTACGAAGATTATCAACAAAAAACCACTCCCTATTTTATTAACGGGTTCGGTTTAAGAGTACAAAAACTTAATTAGAATATATATTTTAGGTCCAAATCGCATATGATTTGGACCTATTGTTTTTGTTGATTTAATAAGGTTTATTGGTAATTTGTGTATAAATTAGCACCAAAATTAGCATACTAATTAACAGAGTGACAATGTTCAATGTCATATGTTCGAATTGTGTGCTAATATTAGTTCTAAATACATTGCTAAAACATAGGTCAATTTATCGAGGTGAATAAGGATGAACTTTATTAAACCAAAAAACAAGAATGCTGAAAAAGTCGATTGGCTATTATCAGAACGGACCAGAGCCATTGTTAAATACTATGCTGAATACACGGAATATAGTGAAAGTGAAGTAGTCGATAAGTTCCTCCTAAACATCCTTGATGACAAGGACTTCCTTCAATGGATTGAAAAGAAAAGGAATAATCGCCGCATCATAAAGCAATTAGAATTAGAAGGTGTATTGGAGGAAAATGTGATTGGCTAAGTTAAAACGGTTAGCTACAAAGGATGATAATTTAGTTACAGTTCATTCTCCTTTATCAAATAATGAGCTAACGAACCGTTTGAAGGATTACGACAAGCTGACACCAAAACAATTTGGAACGAAATACAGAGAATTGTTATTTGAGCCAGTGAAATTTGCTTGGAATGGACAAACACATCTATTTCAGTACAATCATTGCCTTAACCCTTTTTGTAAATGGTATGGTTTGCCACAGAAGAAATTTGATGATGTTAAAGGAAAGCCAAGTCGATACAAGTTGGATTCATCAGGAACGGATAGAATGTTGAAATGCAATCCAGACCCAACAAATCCAACAAGCAACTTAGTATTGAATACTCGTACAACGACCATTTCAAATTGGTCTGTTGCTGAAGAAATTGAACGATTGGTCCGAATACAAACGGTTCAGGACATAGAGCCAGACTATGAGTTTCATAAGGATGGTTGTGACGCTTCTGATTTAACCCCTTTTAAAGAACCAAAATCTTTTTACAAGAGGGGGAAAAGTACCGCAAACTCTCAACGATACCAATGTAAGGTGTGTAAGAAGTTCACCAATGTTCTTCCGAACCAAAGACAATCATCTACCTACCATCAAAAGCGTAGTGAGATAATGCCGATGTTCGCAAAACTTCTGCTTAATCGAACGCCTGTAAGTAGAACTTGTGAAATCTTAGAGATTGGCAGAGGAACATATTATGACAAGCTCGAAATCCTATACCGAAGATGTTTGGAGTTTTTGGAAAAGCACGAAACTATCTCCTTAAAAAATAAAGAATTTAAGGAAATGTGGCTAAACACCGACAAGATGACTTACTATCTAAACAATGTTCGAAAAAAGGGACAAGGAAGTTCTCAATTTGATGGAATTGAAGAACTCCAATTACCTACCAGTGTGGTTGTCACTGCTGATGCTTTATCGAGGTATGTGTTTAGATGTGATGTGGCTTATGATTGGGATATTACCCTAAATGACATCGCTCTTGATACAGTATTGTTGAAAGTAGACCATTTAAGCGAATTCGCCAAGAAACACGCCCGTTTTGATGAATATTCGCATTATCCGCAGCCACCATCAAAAAGTGATACACAAACGCAATCGGAATATCATCGAGAACTTCTTAAAATGGAACATAGGGAGAAATACATTGATGGATTACACGTTCAGGCTGCTTATACCACCACTGCTCACTTTTGGCTGATTAAACAGCTTGTAAAGGCTTCAGAATGGCGTTTTATAACTGATGAAGACAGGTCTTTAATCAATTCAATCCATCGTGTTTTCTCACAAGAAATTCGCCGGACTGATGGGCACCTCTTCTTATGCCAAACGGACAAAACAAAATCTCGTAAAAAAGCATACGAGGAATTTAAAGAAGCCAAAGCGAATTTATTAGAATGGGGTTCTTTAAGAGATTTAGGGACAAACTCTTTACGGAAATTGGCATACCTTTATTTAACGGATTTATTTGAAACACATCGGTTTCATAAAGAGGTTTCTGATGGAACAAGTTCCCATAACGAATATGCAGATAATCCAGTTGAACACCCTTTAGCTACACCTGATAGAGGTTATCGTTCCGTTGATTGCACCACAGACCTCTCTTCTCTTGAACCAAAAGATGTTGCGACACTAATTTTAAATGTAAATGACAATGCCACAAATACATTTATCCAACATATTCGTAGAAGATTATCTATTTTAGAACGACCACTGACAACCGCTCGTGGCGATGGTAAGAGCTATATTTACTCTAATTTCAATCCTAAATATGCTCAAATGGCTTTAACAATCCTTCGGACATATTACAATTTCTGTTTAGCGTATAAGACAAAAGAAGGGAAAACAGAAACTATCGCTACACCTGCACAGCGACTAGGACTTGTAACTAAAAAATTTAATATTAATGATGTATTGTATCTTAGATAATAGTGGGTGAATTGTATGAATAAAGATTTGGCAGACTTTTTGACCGATATATCTTGGTTTTTTAGCGATAACGAAAAAATAGAAGTAATTGAGAAAAAATCATTTATTTGTTCTAAAGAATTTGAAGACAAATTTCCTTCCTTAACAAAATTACTCAAAAAAGCACGAATTACAAAAATTAAATACGAAGGTCAAAATTACGAACTATATGGTTGGACAAATTTAGCTTCTCAGTCATTTGGTTGGCTTTGTTTAGAACCCAAAATAAAAGTTGATAAGCCCCTTCATCCTGACCATATCCTTTTATTAAAAAATTTTGGTGGGATAACTGAAAGATGGAATGAACCTGAAGATACTTGGCTGATGAATTTAAATAACGCTTTAACCTATGAAGATACACAAATTGGTTTCAACGGATTTGAAGACTTATTTAATGAAATATGTCAGGAAGAAGGAGTAGAAGTAAAAATAAAGCCCGATGATTATATATCATTTGCTTTCGAAGCGAATGGGAATGTTACGATGTACCATATTCAATCTAGTGAAGTTCTTATGTATGCCTCTGACCATTTTTTTGATTTCATTACTCCTTACGATAACTATCCAGAGTATACACTTTACAAGATTAACAATTGTAATACATTTAAAGAATGGGTTGAAACAATTTCGGTCCAATGGTTAAAACATATAAAAAATTAAATGATTGAATATTAAAAAGAGCATTGCATAAAGCCAATGCTCTTTTCTATACTAATTCAATTGCTAATTGTTTGATGATTTATTGCTTATTTTTGTTGTTAATTGCTATGTTATTTATAATTTTGTACTTCAAAACCGAACCCGTTACTATTTTATAAGGAGTGGTTTTTTGCTATAGAAATAAAACCTTTCACGGTTAGAATTATAATATTTGGTTAGTTGTCTTACTTTAAAATGAGTTGCGCCACACACTCCACGTGCGTCGTCATCGGAAACATATCAACCGGCTGGACTTCCAGTGTTTTGTAGCCGCCGTCCTCTAATATCCGTAAATCCCTTGCCAATGTTGCCGGGTTACAGGAGACGTACACTACTTTTCTCGGTTTCATGTCGATGATGGTTTGAAGGAGGGCCTCGTCGCAGCCTTTGCGCGGCGGGTCCACGACCAGCACATCCGCTTTATTGCCTTCCTTGTACCATTTTGGGATAACAACCTCGGCTTCCCCTACTGCGAATTCAGCATTAGTCATTCCGTTCAATGCTGCATTCCTGCGCGCATCTTCAATCGCTTCCGGAACCACTTCGACCCCAAAAACCTTCCGAGCCTTTTGCGCCAAAAATAAAGAGATGGTACCAATTCCACAATACGCATCAATGACACTTTCCTCACCTTCTAAATCCGCATATTCCAAAGCTTTATCGTAAAGCACCTTCGTTTGAACAGGATTAACCTGATAAAAGGATAACGCTGAGATTGCGAATTTCACATCGCCAATATAATCATAGATCACTTCGCTGCCCCATAAAAGGTTTGTTTTCTCACCCATGATGACATTTGTCCGCTTCGAATTCACGTTATGGACAATCGACTTTACTTTCGGAAGACGGGCGATGATTTCTTCAATTAACTCCTTTTTATGCGGAATTTCCGGCGTTCTAGTAATCAGCACGACCATGAGTTCCTCGGTTTGTTTTCCATACCGAGCCATAATATGCCTTAAAACACCTTTATGCGTTTCCTCATTATAAGCCGGAATCCCAAACTGGCTGCAGATTTCCTTAGCCGTCTGGATAGCTTCATTTACTTCAGGCAGCTGGATGACACTTTCATCCATAGCGACGATTTCATGGCTTCTTGGCTTAAAAAAACCGACAACCAGCTTGCCATCCTTTTCACCGACAGGCACCTGGGCTTTGTTACGGTAAGACAAGGGGTTGTCCATTCCTAAAATCGGGTGAACTGTCACATCCTCCAATTTACCAATCCGTGTGAGTACCTGCCTGACTTGATTTTCCTTGTACTTTAGCTGCCCCTCGTAGCTGATATGCTCAAGCTGACAGCCTCCGTATTTCGTTTTCTCACTGTCAGGGATATTCACCCGATATGGACTTCGTTCGTAAAGCTCGATTAGCCGCCCAATCCCGTAGCTTTTATTAACCTTGATGACTTTGACTTTCCCCTTTTCACCCGGCAGGCCGTTCGGCACGAACAGCGGATAGCCTTCCACCTTTGCTACCCCTGCCCCGTCATGAGTTAAATCTTCAAATACAACATCTATATAATCATTTTTATTGACTGGCAATGCTCTGTTCATTTTCTTCTTCCTTTACGTCTCTATTTACTAGCAAAATTTTATCATAAAGCAGTATCAAATGCGAAAAGACCCTTTTCCGGCTTATTAAAGACATTTTCATCCGATTTGGATGCGAGTTTGTCCTTGAAAAAATAATATTGTAAAATAGGCACATAAATTGTCAGAATATTTTTGTTTTAAAATATAATGATAGTGTATATGATTAAATTATCCCTTTTGGAAGGAGTGGATCGCGATGAAGATGATAAAAGGCTTCTCAATCATCATGTTCCTTGCCTTTCTGGCCTTCACCTTTTTACATTCTTCAAATTCGCCTCCGCACCACCATCCAGAAAGCAAGGCAATCATTCAATTAGATGATTGGACAGCGAAACATCAATGGGACGATGAGAAAAAACAGCCATTTGACCTGCACCTATTCTTCCTGCTTATATCCATCACGCCTTTCGCAGCAATACCTCTCCCATTGTTTCAGCCAAACTTCAGCAGAAAGCAAAGTTTTCTTATCCCCATTTTTTATCAATCTAATTATGTGATTAAGGCCTCCCTTTTTTAAATAAATTTAAAAACAAGGGAGGAAATATAAATGGCAATGTGGTTCCGACTATTAATGATTGGCTACTTTTCCTTAACAGCAGCTGGACTTCTGACCTTCCAAGGCATCGAAATTTACCATGCCTTTATCGACTTCTTTAAACAAAAGTAAAAATAAAAATAAGGCTGCCCCCTCAATCATGATAAATCTTGGGGGCAACCTTTTTGTTATTCTTCTTCTTTCATCGCTTCTACTTTATCTTTCACTTCTTTGATATTTCTCATTTTGTTATCCCAGCATTTTTGGCTTAAGTCCACTGGGTAATGCTCTGGATTCAGCATCCGCTTGTATTCATCCCAAAGAGCAGCCAAGTTTTGTTTTAAATAATCCCGGGATTCCTCCAAACAAGGAATTTCATAAACATACTCCCCGTTTACAAAAATGTCCTCATGAAGTTCTTTTGCTGTAAAATTCGTGACCACCTTATTTAAATACGTATGGGTCGGATGGAACATGCGCAGCTTCTTTTCCGGAAGCTTTTCACCCTCCATCGCGATATAATCCCCTTCCGCATGATGGTTTGTATTATTGATAATCCGGTAAACCTTTTTCAGGCCCGGAGTTGTTACCTTTTCAGGGTTGGAAGAAATTTTAATCGTATCCTCCATTTCACCCGCACCGTTTTCAATCGAGACGATTTTATAAACAGCACCTAACGCAGCCTGATCATAGGCAGTAATCAATTTCGTGCCAATTCCCCAGCTGTCGATTCTCGCGCCTTGCGCCTTCAAGTTAATAATCGTATATTCATCCAAATCGCTCGAGGCAAAGATTTTTGCATCCTTAAAACCTGCCTCGTCCAACATTTTCCTTGCTTCCTTGGAAAGATAAGCAAGGTCCCCGCTGTCAAGGCGAATGCCGATGAAATTAATCGTGTCCCCCAGTTCCTTTGCCACCTTGATGGCATTTGGCACGCCAAGGCGAAGCGTGTCATACGTATCCACTAGAAAAACACAATCTTTATGGGTCTCGGCATATTTATGAAAAGCAGTATACTCATCCTTATAGGCTTGCACCATGGAATGGGCATGTGTCCCGGCCACAGGAATCCCGAACATTTTCCCCGCTCTAACATTGCTGGTAGCTTCGAAGCCGCCTAGATATGCAGCTCTCGTTCCCCAAATAGCGGCATCCATTTCCTGAGCCCGTCTTGAACCAAACTCCATCGCTACTTCATTGCCGACAACCTGCTTGATTCTTGATGCCTTCGTGGCGATTAATGTTTGATAGTTCACAATGTTAAGCAAGGCTGTTTCAATGAGCTGTGCCTCCGCAAGTGGTGCTTCCACTCGCAAAATCGGCTCACTGGCAAAAACAAGTTCGCCTTCCTTCATGGACCGAATGGTTCCAGTGAAACTCATCCCTTTTAAATAGTCCAAAAAATCAGTCTGGTAGCCTACTTCATTTTTCAAATACTCGAGGTCTTCCTCACTAAAACGAAAGCCTTGAATAAATTGGATGACTTTTTCAAGACCGGCAAAAACGGCATAGCCATTACCAAACGGCTGCTTGCGGAAAAACAATTCAAAGACAGCCCGTTTATTGTGAATGCCATCCCTCCAATACGTCTCTGCCATATTAATCTGGTAAAGATCTGTATGCAGACTTAAACTATCATCATGATAAATGTGTTTCATAATTGACCTCCGAGGTACTAATACAGCTTTTTACTATTATATCCCATATTATCATTAATAAGACTATTTAACCACAACGCCTAGCGACTGTTCGAAGTGGCCGAGAGTCCACTCATGCCCCGCCGGATTAAAAGAAGCAACCGCATCCTTGTAAACAACAATCTTAAAGCCTTTGTTATAGGCGTCAACAGCGGTATGGAGCACACAAATATCGGTACATACACCAACTAGGTGAACCTCCGTGATTTCGCGCTCGCGCAGCTTGATTTCAAGGTCTGTCCCAGCAAAGGCAGAGTATCTGGTTTTATCCATGTACTGGACATTTTCCCGTTCCTTATTTCCCTCATATACTTCCTGCAGCGCCCCGAATAAATCCCTTCCGGAGGTGCCGCGCAGGTTATGGGGCGGAAATAGCTTTGTTTCCGGATGAAATTCATCACCTTGGTCGTGGACATCAATCGCAAAAACAACGTAGTCGCCGCTTGCAATAAACTCTTTTGTCAGTTCTACAATCTTCCCCTCAATAGCCTGCCCTGGTGCGCCACAGGTTAATGCTCCCGTCTCGGCAACAAAATCAAACGTATAATCAATATTTATTAACGCCCTTTTACCCATGTGAAATCGCTCCTTTTAATCGTGTCATGACTTATGTCTTTAATTCATTATACACAGTCTTTGAAACCTTTTCACACAATTAAGAATTCATAAAAAAGTCCGCTCCATCTGGAACGAACTTTCGCGATTGTATTTATTTTCCCTCTAACTATATCGCTTTCCCGGAACCCAATCCGTCGGCCGGTCATTTGGACGGATATCATCAAATCGGACGAATACTTCCAAATGGCGGTACAGGTTTTCGAATTCAGCCGGCAGCAAGCCGCCAAATTCTCCGTCTAAATTTAACTGCACCTTTTCATCTGAATACACTTTCACTCGGTTTGCTTTGGTATAAAGGACGTTTGGGTCATTTACATGCTCACCGCGAACAGCTAGCGATGCAACCCTAATAAATTCAGCTAAATTTACTTTTTTCAAAATCAGCAGTGAAAATAATCCGTCGTTAATTGATGCATCTGGAGCTAACCTTTCAAATCCACCAATGGAATTGGTCAACCCAATAAGAAACATCATCGCTTCCCCTTCGAATATTTTTCCATCATATTCAATCCTGAGATGGGAAGCTTTAATTGACGGCAGCATTTCCATTCCTTTTAAGTAGTAGGCAAGCTGGCCGAGCATTGTTTTCAATTTGCTGGGTACCTCATAGGTTAATTCGGTAATCCTGCCCCCGCCGCCAATATTAATAAAATATTTATCATTAATCCGGCCAATATCAACAGGAATGAGTTCCCCGCGTGTGATAATATCAACTGCTGCCGTAATATCACGCGGTATATGCAGAGCCCTGGCAAAATCATTGGTCGTACCGGCAGGAATAATCCCTAGTCTCGGACGGTAGTCTTGCTCAGCAATGCCATTAACCACTTCATTAATTGTTCCGTCACCGCCAGCAGCAATGACCACATCGTACTGACGTTCCACAGCAATTCGCGCCGCCTTTGTCGCATCGCCCGCACCTGTTGTCGCGTGGCAAGATGCTTCATATCCGGCAAGTTCTAATTTTTCAAGGATTTCCGGTAAATGACGTTTAATCATTTCACGTCCGGAAGTAGGATTATAAATCAGTCTTGCTCTTTTCATCCATCATCATCCTAATTATAATATCAACTCGTTATTTCTATATTCTACCAATTAATGTAGTGCGTTACAATTATGCCTTACACCCTATTTTTAAGCAAAAACGTCCCTTTACTATAATACCTTTGTTTTATTTTTTTGCAAAAAATAATTACCTTTTTAACTCACCGAAAAAGGCCTTTAGACTGTGCCAGGTTAGCATCCAAGAGTATCTGGGAGCATATGGGAGGATTTTTTAGGATGTTTCAGCTCATAAAACGAGAGCTAGCGAGAACCCTTCTCATCCAAGATAATCCTGAAATATCAGATTTGTCTGATATTTAAACTTAAAGTAAAATGGGAACCAACCCTTTTCTGCCCAGTTTTCTTCCATTTTTCCAATCAAAGAAATTTTTTATTATTATCAAGGAGGTCGATCATGAAACAGCTAAAAACTATATTGATAGGCATGTTATCTATTTTTCTATTAGCCGCTTGTTCGGTTACCACTTCAGGGGATGAACAAGTATCCACCCTTGAAAAAGCAAAAAAGGAAGGCAAGATTGTGGTTGGATTTGCCGGTGAAAAGCCGTATGCATATGAAGATGAAAACGGGAAACTAACCGGAGAAGCCGTTGAGGTTGCCCGCGCCATCTTCAAGGAAATGGGTATTGAAAAAATGGAAGGAAAATTAACGAAGTTTAGTTCACTGATTCCGGGGCTAAAAGCTGGGAAATTTGATGTTATTACCGCTGGCATGTACATAACACCAGAACGGTGTAAGCAAGTGGATTTTGCCGAACCTGATTATTCCATCGGCGAAGCACTCGCTGTTAGAAAAGGGAATCCAAAAAACATTCACAGCTACAAAGACATTGCTGCAAACCCCGATACCAAAATTGCAGTTATGAACGGCGCGATTGAAGTAGAATATCTTAAGGCAGCCGGGGTGAAGGAAAGCCAGATGGAAGTTGTCACCGATATTCCATCCAATATCACCTCACTAGAGTCCAATCGTGTTGATGCCATTACGATGACAGGCCCAACACTGAATGCTGCTCTTGACACAGCAAATGCTAAGAACATTGAGATTGTCGATGATTTCACCCAGCCTTCCGTTGATGGAAAAAGCGTCCGCGGATACGGAGCGGCAGCGTTTAAACAAGGCGATAAGGAAATTGTCAAAGCCTATAACGACGAACTGAATAAACTGAAAGAATCTGGGGAGCTTTTGGATATCCTCAGCAAATTTGGATTTACGGAGTCAGAATTACCTGGAGATGTCACAACAGCAGAACTTTGCAAATAATGATTGTTGTTCCAGTTTAAAAAGGCGCTCCGATTGAGAGTGCCTTTTTCCTGCTAATCTATGAAACTATTTTTGGAGGGATGAATTATCAATAAATATATCGATATTTTTTCAAAAATATTACCAGGGGCAGTCGTGACCATTGAGGTTTTGCTCGCATCCGCCGTATTGGCATTTGTTATCGCATTCATCGCTGGGCTCGGACGTGTATCCCGATTCCCCGTTGTCCGCCGAGTCACCGCTGTTTATGTTGAGCTGTTTAGAGGAACATCGTTACTTGTACAGCTATTTTGGATTTTCTTTGCACTGCCGGCTTTCGGCATTCAGTTTTCCGCTTTTCTCGCCAGTGTCGTTGCCCTCGGGCTAAATTATGGGGCGTACGGTTCTGAAATTGTTCGCGGCGCTATTACGGCTATCCCCAAAGGGCAGACAGAAGCTTCAATTGCATTAAATATGACGAACTTCCAGCGGATGAGACTGGTCATTTTACCGCAGGCCTTTCGTATGATGCTGCCAGGATTCGGCAATATATCAATTGAACTTTTGAAAGGGACCTCGCTTGTATCCTTGATTACCTTAACCGATTTAACTTATAGGGGCTTAATCATTCAGAATTCAAATATTAGCTATACGATGCCAGTTTTCGTTACCTTGCTGTTCGCCTATTTCATTGTGGCACTGCCGCTTATTATCCTCGCTAGAAAACTGGAGAAATGGTCAGCGAAAGGAGTGGCAAACGCATGAGTTGGGATTGGAATTTTGCCATTGAAGTTTTCCCTGAAATTCTCGCCGCTATTTGGCTTGTGATTGCAATAACTGTTGGATCTTTTCTTGTTTCTTTAATCCTCGGGCTAATTTTGACTTTTGGGAGACGGTCAAGGTTTAAGCCATTATCACTAACCGTTTACGCATTTATTGAATTTGTCAGAAGCACTCCCCCGCTTGTTCAATTGTTTTTTGTATACTTTGCACTTCCTGCGATTGGCATTTCCATCAATAAATATGCGGCAGGGATCCTGACACTAGGGGTTCATTACAGCACTTATATTTCAGAAGTATATCGTTCGGGAATAGAGGGGGTTTCTAAGGGACAATGGGAAGCAGCTACTGCGATGAACTTTAGCAAAACACAAACCTGGTTCCGTGTCATCCTGCCGCAAGCCATACCTCCAGTTATCCCGATGCTTGGGAACTATTTTATTGTGTTATTTAAAGAAACCCCGATTTTAATGGCCATTGGCATCGGGGAATTTTTACAAAAAGCGCAATTGATAGGAGCTAATCAATTTAAATATCTCGAACCAATTACCATTGTGGGATTGTTATTCCTACTGCTTAGTTATCCATCGGCACTACTTATTAATAAACTGGAACAGAGGTCAAAGCTGGCATTCAGCGGAAAAAATAAACGCCCGAGCAAAAAACCTTTTCGATTAAAGTCGGGGGCTTAACATTAATTGGAAAATAGAAAGGTTGAGATGATGAGTATTCCTGAAAGGAAGCTAGAGCCGTCAAAGGTATATCCAATGAAGAAAACGAATAATCCTATTGTTGCCTATGAAAATATCAAAAAAAGTTATGGTGAGGTTGAAGTATTAAAGGGTGTGAACCTTAACATCAGTCCTGGTGAAAAAGTGGCATTAATTGGCCCGAGCGGTTCAGGAAAAACCACGATTATCCGGATGCTGATGACATTGGAAAAACCGACTTCCGGTTTTATTAAGGTAGAGGGGAATTATTTGTGGCATAAAGAAATGAATGGAGGATTAGTTCCGGCCACTGAAAAACATTTACGCAACATGCGCCAAAATATAGGAATGGTCTTCCAGCACTTTAACCTCTTTCCCCACATGAACATTTTACGGAATGTCACTGAGGCACCCATCCATGTATTGGGGATGCCAAAGGAGGAAGCCCATCAAAGGGCCGTTGAAATGCTTGAAAAGGTTGGCCTAGGCGATAAATTGGATGCTTACCCAGGTCAGCTTTCCGGCGGCCAAAAACAGCGGGTCGCTATTGCAAGAGCGGTTGTCATGCAGCCAAAGGTAATGCTGTTTGATGAGGTTACTTCTGCACTTGACCCTGAACTTGTGGGTGAGGTTCTCCAGGTGATCAAGGACCTGGCAAAAGAAACCGATATGGCGATGATTTTGGTTACCCATGAAATGGACTTTGCCCGTGATGTGGCCGACCGGGTCGTCTTCCTTCACGACGGACAAATTGAAGAACAAGGAACTCCAAAGGAGATCTTTGAAAACCCTCAAAGTCCAAGATTACAAACCTTCTTAAGCCGATTCTTGAAATCTTAATATCTATAAAATGGAGGACTCCCATGGGTCCTCCATTTTATTTCGCCATCATTGTGATAAACTTGCGAGTCTTTAATCGCCAAAGACAAACTTTTTAATTTCCAAATCATGATAGTTCGACAAAATACTTCCAAATACTTATGGTAGAATTATAGATAAATTCTTTTAAAAGGGAATGATTCTTATGTTTTGGTGGCTGCTACTTGCTTCCTATTTAATCGGAAGCATTCCAACTGCATTGATTATAGGGAAATTGGTCTATGGGATTGATATCCGCGACCACGGCAGTAAAAACCCCGGTGCTACTAACACGCTGAGAGTTTTGGGAAAAAAGTCTGCTTCTTTCGTACTAGTAATTGACCTGGCTAAGGGCGCATTGGCCGCAGCACTTCCCCTCTATTTTCAGCTTGATACAGAACCGCTTTACTTTGGTCTAGCAGCAGTTGTCGGCCATTGCTTTCCCATCTTTGCCGGTTTTCGCGGAGGCAAAGCCATTGCTACAACGGCTGGGGCATTGTTGATTGCAAATCTGCCGTTACTCGCAATCGCTTACGTCACGTTCTTTGCCGTTATCTTTTTGACTAAGTACGTATTTTTCGGTTCGATATCTGTCGGGCTCAGCATGCTGATTTATGATTTGGTCTCACCTAAGCTGGAATTTGAACTTATTTTTCTTTTATTCTTTTTCTTATTAATTTTTCTGCACCGTTCCAATATCCGAAACTTCATTCTTGGCATTGAACCTAAAATCAATGACAAAAATTTAAACAAAGACAGGATACCGCCTAAAAATGGCGGGATTAAATTGTAGAAAAGGCCCCGTAATGACAGCTGTTGTCTCCGGGGCCTTCATTTTTATTTCTATAAAACAGTCATGATGCTGTCGGCTACTGTCTGCCAAATAGAAGCATCGGTTTGATAGGAGGCACCCAGCTGTTTGTAAATGGCAAGCTGCTTTTCCTGAAAATCCTCAGCATCCTTATCTGGAAGTGAAGCACGTTCCTTCTCCACCCTCGCTTGTATTTCCGGCGCACGCGGGCCCCAGACTCCAACCTCATTACCTTCTTGGTCGATAAAAATAAAGATTGGAATCGCACGGGAGGTTCCGTTTGTTAAGTAATGGTCCATCAATTCCAAATTTTGATCACGAAGAAGCATCCGTACCTCTATCTCTGCCGCTTCGGCAATACGGAGCAATACAGGATTGTTAAGCATCGCATCCCCGCACCAATCCTCTGTCAATACGATTGCCCTGAGCTTACGTGACTTAAAGGTTTCCAGCCGGTCTTTATCCTCTTCCTTTAAAGCAAACTTCTCATAAATAGATAGCATTTGTTCCTTATTTCGAGTCATCGCGTCAATGTACTCATCGGCCGACATTCCTTTTTCAAACCAATCATTTAAATTCATCATTTCCCAACCTTTCTTTTTTCTTTTATGATAAACATTTTAAATATGAATTACAAAAACACCGCTTGCAGCGGGGTATCATATTATTCTAAAAATATTTTTCATTATTTTAATAAATCAATATTTTGGTAGTGGAATTTTATACAGCAAACAGATAAAATATAAATATTGTAGAAAATATTATTCTAAATATTTTCTGTTTTTTAAAAAAGGGGGTAAATGTATGTCCAATGAAACTTTACAACTTGTTTCGATTGGAATTTACTTGGCCGCGATGCTGTTTATTGGCTGGTATTCCTATCGAAAAACAAGTAACTTAACTGATTACATGCTCGGAGGACGTTCTTTGGGTCCTGCTGTAACCGCTTTAAGTGCCGGTGCTGCCGACATGAGTGGATGGCTCTTAATGGGACTGCCTGGGGGAATTTATGTAACCGGTTTAGCTGATGCCTGGATTGCCATCGGTTTAACAATTGGTGCTTACCTGAACTGGTTATTAGTTGCACCTCGCCTTCGCTCTTATACGCAAGTAGCAAATGACTCCATCACAATTCCTAGCTATCTAGAAAACCGCTTTAAAGACAACACGAAATTGCTCCGCATAGTTTCAGGTATTGTTATTCTTATTTTCTTTACTTTCTATGTTTCATCAGGGATGGTTTCTGGAGCAGTCTTTTTTGAAAACTCCTTCGGTACAAGCTATCATACCGGACTTTATATTGTTGGCGGCGTTGTTGTGGCCTACACCTTGTTCGGCGGATTCTTAGCCGTAAGCTATACTGACTTCATTCAAGGCTTAATGATGTTGGTCGCTTTACTTCTTGTTCCTGCACTTGGAATTTTTAAAACAGGTGGCCCAGCAGAAACGTTTGATACGATTCGCGCCATCGACCCGACCTTACTTGACTTCTTTAAAGGAACTACTACTCTAGGAATTATTTCAGCAATGGCTTGGGGACTTGGCTACTTTGGCCAGCCGCATATCATTGTCCGCTTTATGGCCATCAAAACCGTTAAAGAAACAAAAAGTGCCCGCCGTATCGGTATGAGCTGGATGATTATCTCGCTGATCGGAACAATTTTTACCGGATTTATTGGACTTGCCTACTTCCACCAACATACTGAGAATGTGTTAAAAAACCCGGAAGCTGTCTTTATTACACTTAGCCAGATTTTATTCCACCCATTATTTGCAGGCTTTGCCCTAGCCGCAATTCTGGCAGCGATTATGAGTACAATTTCTTCCCAGTTGATTGTTACTTCCAGTGCACTGGTTGAGGATTTGTACAAAGTGGTTGTGAATAAAAAAGCATCTGATAAACACTTAGTTTTCTTAGGAAGAATGGCAGTACTTATCGTAGCTGTTGTTGCCGCTGCACTTGCCTTTAAGCAAAATAGCACCATCTTAGACCTTGTTGCTTATGCATGGGCTGGCTTCGGTGCCGCGTTCGGTCCTGTCATCCTGTTAAGCTTGTTCTGGAAAAAGATGACGAACTGGGGCGCCCTGTTTGGAATGATTGTAGGGGCTGTCACAGTTATCGTTTGGAAAAATACCGGACTTGGCGATACGCTGTATGAAATCGTCCCAGGCTTTGTTTTCAACCTTGTCGTATCTGTTGTTGTCAGCATGATCACATATAAGAAAAATGATGTAGTTGAGAAAGAGTTTGAGGAAAGCGTACGGTTGTTGAAACAGGAATAGTTTTATGAGGGAAACGCTCGGAATATTTGATCCGAGCGTTTTTTTTCATTTTTATTGCAGATTGTGGGGTTTTCCCCATTTAAGTAGAAAAAATTGCCGGGTTCGGTTGTATTTAGCTTTTATATACTACTCAATTCTTATGAAGTTCGTCGGTTCGAGCTCATATAGCCTTTATATGCTACCCTACTCTTCTGAAGTTCGTCGGTTCGGGCTCATATAGCCTTTATATGCTACCCTACTCTTCTGAAGTTCGTCGGTTCGGGCTCATATAGCCTTTATATGCTACCCTACTCTTTTGGATCTCGTTGGTTCGGGTTCATATAGCCTTTATATGCTACTCAATTCTTCTGAAGTTCGTCGATTCGGGCTCATATAGCCTTTATATGCTACCCTACTCTTTTGGATCTCGTTGGTTCGGGTTCATATAGCCTTTATATGCTACTCAACTCTTCTGAAGTTCGTCCGTTCCGGCTCATATAGCCTTTATATGCTACTCAACTTTTCTGGAGTTCGTTGGTTTGGGCTCATATAGCTTTTATATGCGACCGAACTGTTATGGGGTTCATCGGTTCGAGCTCATATAGCCTTTATATGCTACTGAACACATTGAAAAGAATACGGTTCCAGCCACAAAAAACACCAATGTTCTCAACCTTTATGCTTTTGCTAGGGAATCGAGTTTAACTACCGTCTTCCAGTTCCTCACGGTCGCAGGAACCCCTAACTTCGGAAGCTGTTGTGCCAGCTTGGAGGTCCGAATGCTTTGACGGAGATACAAATAGACATCTTTCCCCTCTATTATAAATTCATCCTGATTACTTTGGATGGAGGCTAATTGTTGGATTCCTTCCTGTGACGGTTCTCCTGCCAAAAAAGCTACCTGTACACTTTCATCTTCTTTTAAAGACTCCGTCGAGAATGGGCATGTCCGGATAATTCGTTCAAAATCCTCCGCTGTCCTTAAAACAACTGGGACCGGAAATCCAAATTTCTTGGCGATTTCATCTTCCAACAGTTGGGTAAGCTTTTCCTGCTTCTCGTTTGATTCAAATAGGACGTTCCCGCTTTGAATATAGGTTTTGACCTTTTTTAGCCCTAGCTCTTCCAATAGACTTTTTAAGTCTGCCATTTTGATGATATTGTGCCCGCCAACATTTATGCCTCTTAACAGAGCAATATAAATGGTCATTGTATGCCCCTCACTTTTACCCGCTTTTCTTTCAATCTTACCATTTCTTATCATGGATAAACGAATTGAAACTTGTATGGGAAGGAGTTTTTTGGAAGTTTAGAGAAAAAATAAGTAATAAACATTTTTTGGAGGTTTTATTGATGATTCCACAACGAGTAAGCCTGGTTACCATTGGTGCCTATAATCTGCCTGCACTGCGTGTCTTTTATAAGTCTTTGGGCTGGAAGGAAACTGAGATCAGTTCTGACCAATATGCTGTTTTTAAAACGGCTGGGGTGCTTCTTTCTCTATTTCCTATTGAGGAGCTGGCGAAGGATGCCGGGATTGAGTTTGGAGGCTCTGCTGAACATTATCGACCTGTTACCTTGGCGATTAATGTGGACCATAAGGAACAGGTAGATGAAGTTATCGAAAAAATCCGCACGGCAGGGGCCCGAATCTTAAGGGAACCAAGTGATGCCTTTTGGGGAGGGCGGACAGCCTACTTCGCCGATCCCGAAAATAACCTTTGGGAAGTCGCCTGGAACCCAAGTTCGGTGTTTGATGAGCGGGGAGCTATGATTTCTTTCTAATTATTTTGATTTATATTTTTCATAACTACCTAGTCCTCGGGCTCGACTACCTTTCGGGCGTTATGTACCCTTCATAACTACCTGGGCCACGGGTTCGACTACCTTTCGGGCGTTATAAACCCTTTATAACTACCTGGGCCACGGGTTCGACTACCTTTCGAGCGTTATGAACCCTTTCATAACTACCTGGGCCTCGGACTCGACTGCCTTTCGGGCGTTATAAACCCTTTCATAACTACCTGGGCCACGGGTTCGACTACCTTTCGGGCGTTATGAAGCACTTCATAACTCCCTGGACCACGGGTTCGACTACCTTTCGGGTGTTATAAACCCTTTCATAACTACTTGGTCCACGGACTCGACTGCCTTTCGGGCGTTATGAACCCTTCATAACTACCTGAGCCACGGGCTCGACTGCCTCTCAGGCGTTATGAACCCTTTCATAACTACCTGGGCCACGGGTTCAACCACCTCTCGGGTGTTATGAACCCTTCCCTGCCACTATTTATCCAATGATCTGCCTAGCCGCCCTCTTAAAGAATAATTTCATCATCGGCGGAGTAACCAACGTGGACACCAAAGTCACAACAACAATTATGGCGAACATGTCCTGACTTAGAAGCTTGGTCTCCAACCCAATATTGGCAATGATCAATGCCACCTCGCCGCGGGATACCATCGCAGCACCAATTCCCAAAGCACTGCCCCAAGAAAATCCCGCTAAAACTGAACCAAGAGATGCACCAATTAATTTCGTTAAAATAGCTAGAATACTCAATAATATGATTGGAATAATGTTTTCCCCAATGCCGCCGAACTGTGCGGTCACACCAATTGAGGTAAAGAACACCGGTACAAAGATGGAATAACTGATTGTTTCGACCTTCTCAAAAATCTCGTGCTTGAAATCCGTCAAACTAATCGCCACACCCGCTATATAAGCACCAATAATAGCTGCAACACCGGTAAATTCCGCTAAATAAGCATAAACAAAGCAAACTATTAAGGCTGACGATATAACCGTTTCTGATTCCTTTAAAACAGAGAATCTTTTTAAAAATAACGGGACGACTGACCAGCCGATTAAAAGCGCCCCTGCGAAAAATGCTACCTTTTTTAAGATGACGGCAGTTAGATTCACATCCCCGCCTGAGAGGCTCATTAAAAAGGCCAACGCTATAATGACCACTACATCATCAATTACTGCCGCTCCCAAGATAGTAGTGCCTTCCCGGGTTTTTAGCTGATTCATTTCTTTTAGCGCTTGCACGGAGATGCTAACACTAGTAGCTGAAAGAACCAGCCCTAAAAACCAAGATTGTGGCGCTGACATTCCGAGTAAAATTCCAGCAACATAACCGAAAACAAGAGGGAATATTATCCCGCCAAACCCAACATACGTTGATGCTTTTCCTGTCCTCTTAAATTCGTCCAGATCCGTTTCCAATCCAGCGATAAACATAAGCAGGATAACACCAATTTCACTGAATTCCGATAACGTCTCCGTTTCATTGACCAATCCCAATACGGAAGGTCCCAAAACAATGCCAATCAAAAGGGTGCCGAGAACGGATGGCTGTCCTAATCTGACACTTAGACTTCCGGCAACTTTAGAAGCAATTAAAATGATAGCTAACTGGAGAATTAACATATTACACCTCTCTCTCAATTGTTAGCATTTGTTTTAAGCAAGCCATAAATTCAACACTACCGACAAATTCTCCCCCTCTCCCCTGCTAATTAAACGTTTAATTAAAAAGATAATAATCCTTATTAATTCAAGGATTCAGAGAAAATTAACCTTAATACTTTGTCGAAAACATGCGTCCCAATCAAACGTTTGATTAAATTCCATGAATACCGGTAAATCAATGTTTCCCTATGACTTGTTCAAAAAGCCGTCGCCTTTTGGCAAATGGTATTTTCACATTTCCCCAGGACTCATTTAAATTTGATATTTCCATGTCAATCAAACGTTTAATTAAATAGCATTAAACACCTTTAAAATAAGGATTAAATAAAAAAACACCTTAATAAATCCTGCCGAAAAACGCCTCCAATCAAACGTTTGATTGAATCACCAGTTCTTCTTAGAAAAATATAGCTTTTCTCTCCTACAAGGGCGGAATAATGTCGTTTCACATATCTTGTATTTCATATGAAAGTCTCAAATCAACTCGAAAAATAAAGCATCTCGACTTATTTCCCATCCTTCGACACATAATCCCAATTTGCAACATCACCCAAACGTTTGGTTAGATTTCCCAAGAATCCTTTTCAACAAAGGATTTTTTCCCGGGAAATGGTGCAGCGATTGTCGAATATTGCACCGACATTATCTGCAAAGAACCTCCTTTACAGCATGCAAAAAACCGGCAGAAAAAATTCTGCCGGCTTGCAAGCTTATCTCTTATTCAATTCCTGCACTAACAACTGATTCACCAATTGCGGGTTGGCTTGTCCCTTTGTCGCTTTCATGATTTGCCCAACAAGGAAGCCGGTGGCTTTTGCCTTACCACCCTTGAAATCTTCAATCGATTTCGGATTGTTATCAAGAATCTCACCAATAATCTTCAAAAGCGTTCCTTCATCGGAAATTTGCACAAGCCCTTTATCTTTAACAATCTGCTCGGCATCTCCGCCGTTTTCGATTAACTCCTTAAAGACAGTCTTGGCAATCTTCGAGGATATTGTGCCATTGTTAATCAACTTAATCATACCGGCTAGGCCTTCTGGCGTTAGCGGAACATCATGAAGTTCTTTGCCCTCGGCGTTCAAGTAAGCAGAAACCTCACCCATGATCCAATTGGACGCCATTTTTGCTTCCGCACCTGCTGCTACTGTCGCTTCAAAGAAATCAGCTGTTTCTTTAATTACAGTCAATACTTTTGCATCATAAACCGGGAGGCCAAGCTCTTCGATATAACGCTTTTGACGCTCATCTGGAAGCTCAGGAATTTCGGCACGAATCCGGGATTTCCAGTCTTCGTCAATATATAATTCGAGAAGGTCCGGTTCCGGGAAGTAACGATAATCATCGGAGCCTTCCTTTACCCTCATCAGAATAGTCGCACCAGTTGCTTCATCAAAGCGGCGTGTTTCCTGATCGATTTTTCCACCGTCCAAGACAACCTCGCGCTGACGTTTTTCTTCATATTCAAGTCCTTTTCGTACAAAATTGAACGAGTTCAGGTTTTTCAACTCTGTTTTTGTTCCGAATTCCTCTTGCCCGACTGGACGAATCGAAATATTGGCATCACAGCGAAGTGAGCCCTCTTCCATTTTACAATCGGAAACGCCTGTATATTGGATAATGGACTTTAATTTTTCCAAATAGGCATAAGCTTCATTTGGAGTTCGAATATCCGGTTCAGAAACGATTTCAATCAGCGGCGTTCCTTGACGGTTAATGTCCACTAATGAATAGCCTTTTTCATGGTTCAGCTTGCCGGCATCCTCTTCCAGATGAATCCGGGTTATGCCAATCCGTTTTGTATAACCGTCCACTTCAATTTCAATCCAGCCATGCTCGCCGATCGGCTGGTCAAATTGCGAGATTTGGTATGCCTTCGGGTTGTCTGGATAAAAATAGTTCTTCCGGTCAAACTTCGTATGTGTGGCAACTTGGCAATTCAGCGCCATTGCCGCTTTCATCCCATAATCGACTACCTTTTTGTTCAGAACAGGCAGCACCCCTGGATAGCCAAGGTCGATGACAGTTGTATTTGTATTCGGCTCAGCACCAAAGTGGTTTGGGCTGGACGAGAAAATTTTTGATTCTGTTTTTAGCTCTACATGGACCTCAAGTCCAATCACTGTTTCGAATTCCATTCTATTCACCCCCTACAATTGCGGCTTCTTTTTATGATGGTCGGTTGCCTGCTCGAACGCATGGGCAACACGATAAATAGTTGCTTCGTCAAAATGCTTGCCAATAATTTGCAGTCCTAACGGCAGTCCGCCTTCAAAGCCGCATGGAATTGAGATTCCCGGCACACCGGCAAGGTTCATTGGTATTGTCAGAATATCGTTCACATACATCGTCAATGGATCATCGATTTTTTCACCAATTTTAAAAGCAGGAGTTGGCGTAGTTGGCCCTATGATAACATCATATTTTTCAAAGACCTGCTCAAAATCCTGTTTAATCAATGTACGTACCTTTTGCGCCTTTTTATAGTAGGCATCATAGTAACCGGAGCTTAGCGCAAAGGTTCCGAGCATAATCCGGCGCTTTACCTCATCACCGAAGCCTTCTGCCCGTGTCTTCTTATATAAATCAAGTAAATTCTCTGCATCAGGTGTTCGGTAACCGTAGCGGACACCATCAAAGCGAGCCAGGTTGGCAGATGCTTCTGATGAAGAAATTAAATAATAGGCTGCCAATGCGTACTTGGAGTGCGGAAGAGAAACTTCTTCCCACACAGCACCAAGACCTTCAAGAACCTTAAGTGCATCCAAAACAGACTGGCGGACAGATTCTTGTACCCCTTCGCCAAGATACTCTTTCGGTACAGCGATTTTTAGACCCTTCACATCGCCTGTTAAGGCTCCAGCAAAGTTTGGAACGTCCACGTTTGCTGAAGTGGAGTCCATAGGGTCTAGTCCGGAAATGGCCTGTAATAAATAGGCATTATCCTCGACTGTACGTGTGATTGGACCGATTTGATCAAGCGATGACGCAAAAGCGACGAGCCCAAAGCGGGAAACCCGGCCATAGGTTGGCTTCATGCCGACAACGCCGCAAAAAGCAGCCGGCTGACGGATGGAACCGCCTGTGTCAGAGCCCAGTGAAAATAGCACTTCTCCAGCTGCAACGGATGCCGCTGAACCGCCTGAAGAACCTCCTGGGACCCGGTCAAGATTCCATGGATTCCGAGTCTTTTGGAAACGGGAATTTTCGTTGGAAGACCCCATCGCGAACTCGTCCATGTTTAACTTACCAATCGTTATCGTTTCTGCCTGTTGCAGCTTTTGAACAACGGTCGCATCATAGATTGGATCAAAGTTTTCGAGTATTTTGCTTGCACAGGTTGTCCGAAGACCTTTTGTGACGATATTGTCTTTCACGCCGATTGGCATGCCGTAAAGCAACCCTTTTGTGGCATCCAGATTGTCATCCAGGGCCTTTGCCGCTTGTCTGGCACGCTCTTCATCCAATGTTAAAAACGCCTGAACCTTGTCCTCGACCTCTGCAATCCGCTTATAGGATGCATCAACAAGATCGGAGACCTTCAGTTCTTTTTTATGTAAAAGCTCATGAAGATCTGAAACTTTATGGTCAAATAAACTCACACTAATAATCCTCCTACTCCCCTAAAATAGATGGCACTTTGAATTGGCCGTCCTGATGCTGCGGCGCATTTTTCAATACTTCCTCACGCGGCAACCCTTGCTTTGGGATATCCTCGCGCAGAACATTTTTCATATCAAGCACATGGTATGTAGGAGCCACATTGTCCGTATCCAGTTCATTTAACTGTTCAGCAAATGTGATGATGGCATCAAGCTGCTTGGTGAACTTTTCTGCCTCATCCTCGGTAATCGCAAGACGCGCCAAATTGGCCACGTGCTTCACCTGTTCGGTTGAAATTCGCGACATGTCTAAGTTACCTCCGATTATTGTCATTTAATATTGATGATACCAAACTTTTTCGCTTTACTGCAATGATTACTCTTTAAGTATGGACAAGAGTTTTTAATTTTAGTTCAATTCGGACATTGGAAGTGCTTTTTCCAAAAAGAAAAAGCACCCTATTCAGGCGATGGGTGCCTTGTTATTTGATCAAGTTACGTGCAGCTCGTACTGCCTCAACATATGCAGTTGCTTTTTCTTTTAGTTCGCTGAAGTTGCGTTCTTCTTTTAATTTAGAATTGACCAAGCTCCCTCCGATTCCACAAGCTACTGCGCCGGCTTTAATATAGGACTCAATATTTTCTAAAGAAACGCCGCCTGTAGGGATGATAGGAATATGAGGAAACGGTGCCCCGACATCCTTAATATACTTTGGTCCAAGATTCCCAGCTGGGAAAACCTTCACTGCATCTGCACCCCATTCAACCGCTTGAATCATTTCTGTTGGGGTCATCACACCCGGAATCGCTATTTTGCCATAACGCAGTGCCGTTCTAATCACCTCTTCAGAAAGGCTAGGGCTAAAAACAAAATCTGCACCTGCCGAGATAGCGCGCTGAGCGGATTCACGGTCAATAACCGTTCCCGCTCCGATAAGAGCTTGACCTTTAAACATCTGCGAGTATTTTTCAATTGTTCGGTATGCATGTGGTGAATCTACAGTCACTTCGAGTGCCGTCACTCCGCCCTCGACAAGGCTTTCAATCACCTGTCCGACGATCTCCTCGGGCAACCTGCGGATGACTGCGATAATGCCGCTTTCGACCAATTTCTCCAGCAGCTGAACTTTCGGTATCACTAAAATCTCTCCTTCCCACAACTATCTCAAGATTTCTTCTGAACGGTCGGGAGCAATTTCAGCCCAATATGGATAACCCTCCACATCACCCGCCACCGTTACAGCAGAAGCGCCTACCCGGTTTCCAAGGGAAACAGCATCCCTATAGGACCAGCCGCGAAGCAAGCCCGATATGAAGCCGGCAGCAAACCCATCGCCAGCACCAACAGTGTCGACTACCTTCTCAACTCTGTACCCGTCGACGTATTCCTGCTTATCCCCATCATTGTAATAGGCACCGGTATCCCCAAGCTTCACAACGACCGCTTTTGATCCATTTTTAATTAATCGCTCAGCTATTTTCTCCGGTGTCTTTTCTCCTGTAAGAATCAGACCTTCTTCAATACCTGGCAAAACGATATCGCATTTACCGGCAATATCCATTAACACTTCACGCGCTTCTTCCTTTGTCCAAAGCTTCAGGCGAATATTCGGGTCGAAAACAATCGTCACCATATTTCGTTTGGCTGCATCAATCGCATGATAGACAAGCTCTTTGCAGGTTGGACTTAGAGCTGGTGTGATACCTGTAATATGCAGGATTTTCGCATTGGCAATTTCACTTTCCTGCAAATGAGCTTTCCCCATTCTGCTTGCCGCGGAACCGGCCCTGAAATAATTTACTTTCGGATCTCTTCCATCTTGCCGTTCCTTAAAAAATACTCCTGTCGGGGAGGCAGGGTCAAAGGTAACCAAACTGGTATCGACCCCTTCACCACGAATAAAGTTACGGATGTATAGACCGAATTCATCCTCACCGAGACGACTCGCCCAGCTTACCCGATGCCCAAGTCTGGCAAGAGCGATGGCCACATTTGACTCAGCTCCGCCGATGGTCTTTTCAAATTGGCTGACATATCTTAGCGGCCCTGCTTTTGAGGGGTTTAATAGGACCATTGTTTCACCAAAGGTAATCACATCCATTTAATTTTCCCCCTTATTCATTACCACTCGGCAACGCTGCCATCTTTATAGCGCCAAATTGGATTTTTCCAATCGTGCCCAACCTTCGCCATTTCCTTTACATGCTCTTCATCCACTTCTATCCCCAAACCTGGGCCTTCAAGAATGTTCACATACCCATTTTCATATTTAAAGACAGAACGATCCTTAAGGTAATCAAGCAAATCGCTGCCCTGATTGTAATGAATTCCTAAGCTCTGCTCCTGAATAATTGCATTTGGCGTACAGAAGTCTACCTGTAAGCATGAAGCTAAAGCAATTGGACCAAGCGGACAATGCGGTGCAACGGCGACATCAAAGGCTTCCGCCATAGCCGCGATTTTCTTCATTTCGAGAATTCCGCCAGCGTGGGAAACATCCGGCTGGATTATGTCAACATATCCATCCATCAACAGTTGCTTAAAGCCCCAGCGTGTATACTGTCTTTCTCCAGTCGCGATTGGAGTTGATGTATATCTGGCAATTTCACGTAATGCCTCGTTATTTTCCGGAAGAACTGGTTCTTCAATAAACATTGGACGGTATGGCTCCAATTCTTTCGCAATGATTTTTGCCATTGTTTTATGGACACGGCCGTGGAAGTCCATGCCTATTCCCACATCTTTGCCTACCGCTTCACGGACAGCAGCAATTCTATTTATGACACTTTCCACGCTGGAAGTATTATCAATGTATTCCATTTCTTCAGTGGCATTCATTTTTACTGCTGTAAAACCTGCCTTAATCTTTTCTTTCGCTTCGTTCGCTACGTCGCTTGGGCGGTCGCCGCCGATCCATGAGTAGACGCGGATTTTATCACGTGCCGCCCCGCCAAGCATTTCATAAACAGGCATATTGTAGAATTTCCCTTTTATGTCCCACAGTGCCTGCTCAATTCCAGAAATGGCACTCATCATGATTGGACCGCCGCGATAAAATCCCCCACGGTACATCACCTGAAAAAGATCTTCAATTTTCCGCGGGTCCTGACCGATTAAATAGTCACTAAGTTCCTTTACACAAGCCTCTACCGTGCTCGCCCGGCCTTCTACGATTGGCTCGCCCCAGCCTTCTAAGCCGTTATCCGTTTCAATTTTTAGAAAAAGCCAGCGTGGAGGAACTTTGTATAATGTTAGATTCGTGATTTTCATAGTAAATTCGCCTCGTTTATATTATTTTTTAAATCACGCATATGCTAAGACTATTAACCTTTCACACTTCCGCCTGTTAATCCTGCAATGATATAACGTTGGGCAAATAGTGCGATGACTAGTACAGGTGCCGTAATGATGACAGATGCCGCCATCAGACCGCCCCAGTTAATTTCCGAATAGGATAGGAAATTAAAGATGGCAATCGGTAAGGTCTTCGTATTATCGCCTGCTAAAATCAATGAAAACATAAAGTTATTCCATGAGAAGATGAACGCCAAAATGGATGATGTCACAATCCCCGGTCCTGAGATTGGCAGCATGACTTTGACAAACGCACCCGGAATGGAACAGCCATCTACACGTGCGGATTCCTCCAGTTCATGCGGAAGTCCTTCGAAAAACGGAATCATAACCCAGATAATAAACGGCATGGTGACAAGCATATGGCTTAGGATTAGCGACGTGTATGTGTCAATTAATTGGAGTTTTGAAAAGATAATAAACCATGGGATAAGGAAAGAAATTCCCGGTACAATCCTTGCTACAAGAATTAAAAGACCAAAGCCCTGCTGCTTGAATTTTGCAATTGAATAAGCGGCAGGAAGGCCAAGGATGAGCCCAAATAGGGTCGCCCCTGCTGCAACGACAAAGCTGTTCCATATAAAACTAAGAAAGTTATATTCTTTAAATACATTAATATAGTTATTAAAATTCGCGGTAATTTCAAAGATTTTATTGGTATTAAGAATTTGTACTTGTGTTTTAAATGAAGCGAGCAACATCCACAGGAACGGGAGTAAGAACAAAAACAGTACAAAATAAACGCCGAAATGGGTGAAAATGGATTTAATAGGACTTTGTTTTTCACTCATAGCTGTACACCCGCCCTTTTCCGTAAAATAATCGTGAAAATACTAATTGAAAGAACAATGATAAAGAAAATCATCAATAATGCGGAGGCTTGGCCAATCTTGAAGTATTGGAAGCCTAAAACGTACCCGTAAATGTTGGTCGTTTGTGACGAAGTCCCCGGTCCGCCCTGAGTTGTAGCATAAATAATATCAAACGTTTTTAACGCGTCTATCATCCTTAATAAAACAGCGGAATATAGCGTCGGTTTTAACAACGGAAGGGTAATTTTTGTAAACGACTGCCAAGGAGTCGCCCCGTCAATCATCGCTGCTTCGTAAGGATCCTTCGGCAGGGAAACAAGACCTGCAAGAACGATTAAGGCAATCATCGGGGTCCATTCCCAAACATCAATAAAAATCAACGAAGGCATAACGAGACTTTGTGAGGTTAACCATTCCTGACCCGGAATTCCAAGTTTGCTTAAGAATATGTTAAGAATCCCAATATTCGGTTCATAAATCAGTACCCAAATTAAACCGACAGCAACTGGAGTTGCTACCATTGGGAGCAGGAATAAGGTTTTGACAACGCCTTTTCCAACGATATTCTGATTCATGAGGATTGCAATTCCAATCCCTAATACCGTTTCGATCAACACAGCTACAATAGTAAAATAAAACATTAACCAAAGTGATTTAAGAAAAAGTTCATCTTTAAACAATGCGATATAATTATCCAAAGCCACCCATAACGGAGGAGTCACATTCGACATGCTCCACTCATGAAAACTCAGCCAAAATGTATAGCCCACAGGCATGACCATCATTAATCCTACAAAAAGTACAGCCGGCAAGGTAAAAACCCACTTGATGTGACGGTCAATCCAATTTGTCATTCTTTTGTTCCTCCCGGAAAAGATTATGGTTTTCTTAAAACAAACGGCTTTCGGGCATGATCCAGTATTACAACCTAGATTGCTGACCGAAAGCCGATTAAAAATTTGTGCTAATTAGAACGGATTACTTCTCACTGTCAAGAATCTTTTGGAATTCTCCGTCTGCCTTTTCTGCAGCAGCCTTAACATCCTTGCCTTCGATACCAGCAATGATGATATCGCCGATGGAATCACGTGCGCTTCCTACGTTGATTACCACTGGACGGTCATAAGAAGTACCAGCTTTACCATTTTCAGCAATCGCTGCCGCTAAATCTTTCGGGAATTTAGCAGTTCCTTCTGCAGACTCCCAAACAGAAATACGTGCGCCAGGATTTCCTTCAGCTTGAAGCTTCGTAACCATTTCTTTGCTTTCTACCCACTTAATGAATTGCCATGCCGCATCTTTCTTCTCAGAGTTAGCGCCAATACCAAGTGCCCAAGATGTTACGTTGTATGGCTTAGAGCCATTAGCACCAGCTGGGAACGGAGCAAAACCAACTTTGTCAGCCACAGCAGATTTTGATGGATCAGTTGCGTTTGTGAACAAGGAAGATGCATCTGTATAGAAAGCAGCTTTTCCTTGAGTGAACACAGCCATTGCTTCAGGCCAGCTCATGTTTAACGTACCTTTAGGGCCATACTTGTTTAATAGGTTTCCATAATATTCAAACGCCTTAAGTGCTTCTGGAGAAGTAAGGGTGGATTTTCCATCCTTCATAAAGTCTCCGCCAAAGCCATAAAGGAAGCTGGAGAATTGTGTAACTGCTGCAGCACGTTTACCACGGGCAACAAATCCAGCAACGCCATTTGCAGGGTCGTTTAACTTCTTAGCCGCTGCTTCAAGCTCTTCTAATGTCTTTGGAACTTCGATGCCGGCTTTTTCTAACAGGTCTTTACGGTAGTAAAGAACTTCCGTCTCTGTTACAAGCGGTAATCCAAAGTATTTTTTGTCCTGTTGCACGCTTCCTAGGGAAGAAGGAATAAAATCCTTTGTATAGTCTTGTTCTTTAGAAATATAACCAGTCATGTCTGCAAAGTAGCCGCTCTTATGGAACATCTTACCGTCTTGAAGCGGACGGAACATAACAACATCGATGTTCTTAGAGTTAGAGGCAAACTCAACGGAAGTTTTTTGTGTTAATTGGTCTTCAAAGTAGCTGTCGATTTTTACTTTAATGCCTGTCTCTTTCTCAAACTCTGGCAATTGTGCCTTAATTGCTTCAGTCCAAGGATGGTTAGCAGCAACCAAGCGGATTTCTTGAACCTTTTTCTCAGCAGTCTTCTCAGGCGCCTTTGAACCTGTTGAGGAATCTGATCCGCTGCACCCAGCTAGTGCAGAGCTAAGACCAACGGCTAAAGCAAGAACACCAGCAGCTTTCTTAAAACCTACAAAACTCGTTTTCATAATTTTCCCCCTTGCATTTATTTTCAATAAAGTGATAACGGTTTCATTTTAAAGTGCGATTAATTGCTTCTTGGTACATAATGGAATCATAGCGACCCTTCCTACATGCAAGTCCCCCTTTCAAAGTTTTAAATAAATCCATAAGTTGTGGTTATCTGTATCCGATACTGTCAGAAATCTTCATGGAAGTTTGGAGTAAGTTTTCCACAATTTGTTCTTTATTTTTTAACATTCTTTCTTTGGGTCCTGCTACACTAATTGCGGCCTGAATCGTACATTCTACTCCATATATAGGAGCAGCCAGACAATATAACCCCTCTTCATTCTCCTCATCATCAATGGAGTAGCCCTGCTTAGCAAACATGTCCAATTGCTCTATGAGAGAGATTTTGTCCGTTATCGTCTTTGGTGTAATTGGCTTAAGTGCTAAGTTTCTGATAATTTCCTCTCTGTGTTCATTTGGAAGAAAGGTTAAGAAGGCCTTGCCTAATCCTGTGCAATACAATGGCTTGCTTTTTCCAGGTTCTGCTGTGGTACGAATGGATCTGTTGCTGTTGATCTTCGCCACATAGTTAAGTTCAGAATCTGATAAAACAGCCATAAAGACAGTTTCCTGTACCTCTTCCATTAATTTTTTTAGAAAAGGCAATCCCTGGGCCGCAACATCCAGACAATTCATTGCTATGCTCCCAAGGGGTATAAGCTTCGGTCCAAGCCTATACTTTTTTGAAAAATCGACCGTCAAATAGTTTGCTTGAAATAATGTCTCAATCAAACCTGATGTACTGCTTTGCGGAAAAGCAAGTGTCTCGCTTATTTCTTTGATTGTTAATCCTTCTGGGTGCTGTGCAAGCAACTCAAACACTTTTAAGACGCGTTCTGCTGATTTAACAGCCATCTTGTACCCTCCCTGAAATCATATATGTGATTTCTTATCACGTATGTGATTTCAATACTCATATTACTACACTGTGTAAACCCTTACAACACATTTTTTTCTGATAAACTAAAAAATCTGCAAATTTTTAAAAAACGTTGCAGATTTCAACATAATTTCGGTTTAGTTTGCCTATTTTTTTCTTTTCCTTTTGGGGCGGGAAAAAAACTGCAAAATTTTAAACGGGATATAGCCCAAAATTCCGCCAAAGGTATTTAAAATTAAGTCATCCACATCGAAGCTGCCAAATTCGAACACCAACTGCAGTATTTCATAGGATAAACTTAAACTGAATGCGGCTAGCGTAACGGTTCTAAGTCTTTGAAACTTTTTTGCCAAGAGTGGTAAGATAAAGCCAAGCGGGATAAAGCCGATTACATTTCCAGCTAAATTCTTCACCCGAATATCGAAATTGACATCGGCTATAAATAAATAAAAATTAATGGTTTTAAAGGGAACAAAATTATTTGAGCGCCAGTGGTATCCATCATAGGTGAAATTAAAATGATTGATAATCTGTGATAGCGGGATATATTTAAATAATACAAGTTTCGTAAGAATGGCTAAATATAGGCAAAGTATTAAAAACAGAAATAGCTTCTTTATTAGGTTCATATTTTTTGCTGCTCCATTAAATTAATAAACTAACCATACCATATTTTAAAAATCATCGGGTTTTTATACAAGAAATATTTCACTGGAGGTTTTTGGATGGCTGAACATCGATTTTTATTAAAAGCAAACTGGCCTGGGCTTCGAAATGATGTAGGTGAAATTGAAACCGCAAACCTGAAAACGAAGGTATCCATCCCGCCGGAAATGGACGGCCCGGGGGTCGGGACGAACCCCGATGAAATGCTGCTGGGTGCGGCTGCGACTTGCTATATCATCACGCTTGCCGCCATGATGCAGCGGAGCGGGCTTGATAAGGCGGGCTTAACGATGAAATCGGAAGGGATTGTCGATGTGACCAATGGGGTTATTACCTATAAAAAAATCATTCATAAACCACTTATCGTTTTGAAAGCAGATGCTGCCGAAAAGGATTTTGCATTAGCGCACAGGCTTGCCAAGAAGGCGGAAACCTCCTGTATGATCAGCAGGGCGGTGCAAGGAAATGTGGAGATAGAATTGCGCGCTGCGGTCGAGGCGTCAAACTAAAAAGGGGCTTTAGGGCCCCTTTTTCAATTGAAAAACTCCATATGCTTTTTTTCTTGTTTATAGTAATCTAGTCTGTCTTGTAGTGTACCTGTGTGAAACTCAAATTTATGTCCATCCGGGTCGGTAAAATATAGCGATTGTTTATCTCGTTCGTCTCTTTGGCGGCCCGGCAGAATGTTGACCTGGAGTTGTTTCAGTTTTTCGAACATCTTAAGGAAGTCTTCCTCTGCGATTGAAAAAGCCAGATGCGTATAGGATTGATGTATTTCATTTCTCGGTATATCCTTCTCCTCATTCAGGGCAAGCCATATGCCGTTTAGATCAAAATAGGCGGTGGTCCTTCCTTTCACTAGCAATTTGGCGCCAAACACGCTTTGATAGAATTGGATGGATTTTTCTAGATTGGAAACGGAAAACAAAATGTGGTTTATTCCTTTAATAGTCATGGTTCATCCTCCCCTCCTAAATATTACCACAATTTTACTTTTGGACATAAAAAAACCCATGGCACCTTTATTCCATGAGCTGATTAGCTTTATTTTCTTTTAAATAACTTTGCAAAAAGTCCTTTCTTCTTATTTTGCTTTGGAATCACCATTTCCTTTTTTGTAAGGTAAATTTCTTCTTTATCAATAGCATGATTCATTGCTAAAACTAAGCCGATGTCGGTGTCATGCTCCTTGTTGGTGACAATGGTGTGGCCAATCTTGTGTTTGGATGCGACTTTTACATATTTGGATAATTGGTCGTAACCCATATTTCCGTTTAGAAAGAGATGGGCACCAGGGTTTTTCTTCATTAACTGCCCTACTTGAGGGTACACTTCGGTTTCAGCTACCTGTTTTTTCGTAAGAGCGACAATAATTCGTTCGCGTAAAGATCCTAAAAATTTCCGTCTTTCCTCAGGCTTGGTTTCAATCGTTCCATAGATGCCTTGCTGCAAGACCTCGTCAACGGTAGGCTTTTTCAAAAAGAATCAACTCCATTTAAAAGGCTAATTACTATGTATGATTTCTGTATAGAAAACGTTCCAATCTCAGCATCTCTGAGAGTAAATGATGATCATCCGCGAGTATTTTCACTTTATCCGAGAGTATTCCGCTCCTATCCGAGAGTAATTTGCGGTTACGAGAGTAATTCACGGTTATCCGAGAGTATTCCCGCGTTATCCAAGAGTAAACATACCTTATCCGAGAGTATTCACCGCTTATCCGAGAGTAACCCCCCAGCCACAAAGAAAAAATCCCTCCCTCCATTAAGGAGGGAAGGATTCACGTCCGATCACTATATTATTTAGAACCAGTAAACTGCTCTTCCTCAGTAGAGCCTTTTAATGCAGTAGTTGAAGAAGTACCGCCGGAAATTACCATAGATACTTGGTCGAAGTAACCAGTACCAACTTCGCGCTGGTGACGAGTAGCAGTGTAGCCGTATTGCTCGCTGGCGAACTCAGCCTGCTGCAGGACAGAGTAAGCGGCCATGCCGTTTTCTTTGTAACCGCGGGCAAGTTCGAACATGCTGTGGTTTAGAGCATGGAAGCCTGCAAGTGTAACGAATTGGAACTTGTAACCCATTTTGCCAAGCTCTTGTTGGAACTTTGCGATCGTTTCATCGTCAAGCTTCTTCTTCCAGTTGAAAGAAGGTGAACAGTTGTAGGCAAGCAGTTTGCCAGGGAACTTCTCATGGATTGCCTCTGCAAAGCGGCGTGCTTCTTCAAGGTTTGGCTCGGAAGTTTCGCACCAGATTAGGTCGGCATATGGAGCGTAAGCCAATCCGCGGCTGATTGCTTGATCAAGACCTGCTTTTGTACGGAAGAAACCTTCAGCTGTACGTTCGCCAGTAATAAACTCAGCATCGTTTTCATCGATATCGCTTGTGATTAAGTCTGCAGCGTTAGCATCTGTACGGGCAACTAAAACAGTTGGAACGCCCATAACGTCAGCTGCTAAACGGGCAGCAATCAGGTTGCGAACCGCAGTTTGTGTAGGAAGCAATACTTTACCGCCTAAGTGGCCGCATTTTTTCTCAGAAGAAAGCTGGTCTTCGAAGTGAACGCCCGCAGCACCTGCTTCAATCATGCCTTTCATTAGTTCGAAGCAGTTTAGCTGGCCGCCGAAGCCTGCTTCAGCGTCAGCCACGATTGGAGCGAACCAATCGATAGAATTGTCGCCTTCTCCATGAGTGATCTGGTCAGCGCGCTGAAGTGCTTGGTTGATACGCTTAACAACAGCCGGAACGCTGTTTGCAGGGTATAAACTTTGGTCAGGGTACATGTTACCGGAAAGGTTAGCATCTGCAGCAACCTGCCAGCCGCTTAAGTAGATAGCCTTAAGACCAGCTTTAACCTGCTGAACCGCTTGGTTACCAGTTAAAGCGCCAAGAGCGTTGATATAGTCTTCTTCGTTTACTAGTTTCCAAAGCTTTTCAGCACCTTTGCGTGCTAATGTATGTTCAATATCGATAGAACCGCGAAGTTTGATTACATCCTCTGCAGTATATGGACGTGTAATCCCCTTCCAACGTGCATCCATTTCCCAGCTTTCTTGTAATTGCGCTACTCTTGCTTCAGTCATTTTAAAATCCTCCTATCAACCTATTAAAGTATTTTTTAAAAATATATTTTTGAAGAGTTAAAAACTCTCAAATCCCTATAGTTGTTGGTAACCTGGAATAGTTAAGAAATCTGCAAAATCGTCATTTAAGATTAAGTTGTCAAACAGGTTAACGGCTTCGTCGAACCGCCCGTTCAAGTAGGCTTGGTCCCCAATTTCCCGCTTGATTTTCGTAAGTTCCTCGGCCTTTAGCTGTTCATATAATTCGGAAGTTAACTTCCGGTTGTCTTTTAAGACGCCCTTTGGATGACGGATCCACTGCCACAGCTGGGCCCGTGAAATTTCGGCGGTTGCCGCATCCTCCATTAAATTATGAATCGGTGCTGCTCCGCGGCCCGAAAGCCAGGAAGCCACATATTGAATACCAACATTGATGTTGGTACGGACACCTTCCTCAGTAATCGTACCCGTTGGCACTTCCAATAAATCACTAGCTGTAATGGTAATCCTCTGCTGTTTCATCGTATGGATTTGGTTTGGAGTTGGCATTTCGCGGTTGAAAACCTCCATCGCCACCGGAACAAGTCCAGGGTGGGCAACCCACGTCCCATCGTGACCGTCCCGTGCCTCGCGCTCTTTGTCAGCGCGAACCTTGGCAAATGCCTCTTCGTTTGCCTCGGGGTTATCCTTGATTGGAATCTGTGCTGCCATTCCCCCTATTGCCGGTGCCTTGCGGCGGTGGCAGGTTTGAATCGTAAGTAAGGAGTACGAACGCATGAATGGCACTGTCATCGCCACCTGCGAACGATCCGGTAAAATAACATCATCTTGGTTACGCAGTTTTTTCAAATAGCTAAAAATATAATCCCATCTTCCGCAGTTTAATCCGGCTGAGTGTTCCCTTAATTCATAAAGAATCTCTTCCATTTCAAAAGCGGCTAGGATGGTTTCAATTAACACAGTTGCTTTGATGGTGCCTTGGGCAATCCCGAGCCTTTCCTGTGCGTATACAAATACGTCGTTCCAAAGCCGTGCTTCCAAGTGGCCTTCAAGCTTTGGCAGGTAAAAGTAAGGACCGGTTCCTCTTGCCAGCAGTTCCTTTACGTTATGGAAAAAATACAATCCAAAATCGAAAAAGCTTCCTGAAATGGTTCTGCCGTCTAATAACACATGCCTTTCCTCGAGATGAAGTCCGCGGGGTCTGACAATTAGTACAGCTGTTTTTTCATTCAGTTCGTATTTTTTTCCGTCTGGATTTTCAAAGTTAATCGTCCGATTAACGGCATCCCGTAAGTTGATTTGCCCTTCAACGAGGTTCTCCCATGTTGGTGACGTGGCATCCTCGAAATCAGCCATGAACAATTTAGCTCCGGAGTTTAAGGCATTGATGACCATTTTTCGGTCAGTCGGCCCGGTAATCTCCACCCTGCGGTCCTGAAGGTCATGAGGCAGTGGTGCAATCCTCCAGTCACCATTTCTGATGTGCTTCGTCTCAGGGAGGAAAGCAGGAAGCTTGCCGTTATTAAATTCCTCTTGGCGTTTCTGTCTGGACTGTAACAGTTCAGCCCGCCTTGGGCCAAATTTGGTTTCAAGTTCTTCAATAAATTTCAAAGCATCTGGCGTTAAAATACCGTCGTATTGGGCTTTCAATGCCCCAACCACTTCCATCCCCCTTGTTTGCGTCGACACGAACTTGATCACCTCTTTGTTATAATACAGTAACTATCCTCGTTTTGTATTATATAACACACTTTTGAAAAATGGAACTACTTTTCTGAAAAATTTTAAAAAATAGGTAAAATTCCCCTGCGTAGATAAAAAAATCCTTGATAGTACTAGATTCTTAACACAATAAAAAAAGCAGATACCTCTTACTTAGGTAGCTGCTTTAAATCATTTGTTCATATAAACGCTGAAACATCTCATCCCAGTCGCCGCTGTTCAAAAATTCCGGGCTGACGATGGCAGTTAACAATTTTCTTTTTAAATCCGCATCCTCAACATTTTTCAAAATCCATTGCCGTTTTGAAAAAAGAAATTCTAGATAATCCTCGTACCGGGAGTCAAACTGCTGCTCAAGCTGCTTGCGGATCTGTTTCGCTAGGATTGGGCTTGCTCCTCCTGTGGACACCGCAATGCTTAAGCGGCCCCGCTTCAGATGGGAAGGCAGATGGAAATCAGACTCCACCGGATTGTCCGCAATGGATACAAGCTGATGCTCCGCCGCTTCTTCCTTCACCAGATTGTTGGTGTGCGGGTCATTCGTGGCCGCTATGATGAGAAACGCCTCCTGGATGTCCGACTTGGCAAACAGCTTTTGCTTCCAGGCTATTTTTCCTTCGTGGGCCAAATGTTGTATAACAGGCGTACTTTCCGGGCTAATGACTGTAATGGCTGCTCCCGTTTCCAGCAAGCCTTTTACCTTCCGCTCAGCTACCTTGCCGCCGCCGGCCACGATTACCTTTTTTCCTTCAAGCTTCAGCATAATTGGGTAATAACCGTTCATTCTGACCCTCCATTATCTATTGGCAGGAGTCTTTTCCGGCCAAGGACCAGTTAAATACTCGACTAGCGCCTCTTTAGTGGCCTTTTTTGGCATGCCGCTACCCATGAGACCTAGTTTGGCCACTTCGCCCATCGTTTGTTTGCCCATTCCGACAACTTGGACATTTTTCAAAAAGGCTTCTGTTTCGATGCCGAATTTTTGCAAAGCTGTTATAAATGGCTCAACAGAGGCGCTCGAAGGGAAAACGACTGTATTTACATCCGCATCGTCCATCATTCTTTTAAAAATTGAAAAGAACTGTTCATCTATTTTTTTGTCGCTTGTTTTCCAGAAATCAGCGTTTTCATATTTTTGTACCTGAGCCCTGCCATCTCCAACTACAAGCATTTTTCCCCCATCGGACATTTCATCGATCAAGCCTGGAACGAATCCACGTTCTTTTAAGGCATTGATGGTTTTGATAGAAAAACCGAAAAGGTCTGCTGTAATTTTCCGAATATCCACCCCATGATTCTTTAACGCCGTGAAAAATTCTTCGATACTCTCAGGCGATGTGAATAGGATTTTTTGATAACTGGATATAGTACCCATAATCTCTTCGTTAACAGGTGCTGCGATTCTTTTCCACCTTGGAAACTCGATTACATCCGCACCTTGACGCATCAGTTCCTTCGCTAACTCGCTCTCGCCTTCGCTCGTGCGCGCCAGAAGAATCTGCCGGCCATGTAATGGCTTTTTCTCAAACCAGCTTATTTTTTCACGGAGAGATGCGACATATCCAACCAAAATGATCGCAGGATTGCTAAACTTCGCCTCTTCAGCCTTGGCGGCAATATCAGCCAATGTCCCCTGCAATGTCTTCTGACGGCCGAAGGTGCCCCATTGAATTAAAATTACTGGGGTTTCGGCTGGCTTCCCGTGGGCAATCAAGTTTTCACAAATGTATGGCAAGTTCCGGACTCCCATGTAAAAAGCGATTGTATCCATCCCCCGGGCAAGGCTTGCCCAGTCAAGGAGCGGCTTGCCTTCCTGTGATTTATCATGGGCCGTTACGACCGTAAATGATTCCGCATGTTCGCGATGGGTAACAGGGATTCCGGCATAAAGAGGGGCAGCCATTCCTGATGTGATACCTGGGACAATTTCAAATGGTATTTGGTGGTTCGCCAAGGCTTCCGCTTCCTCGCCAACCCGGCCGAATACACCCGGGTCGCCGCCTTTAAGTCTAACTACTGTTTTACCTTCCAATGCTTTAGCCACCAAAACGTCATTTATATTTTCTTGTCGTAAAAAATGGCGGTCTGGCAATTTCCCCCCGTAAATCAGTTCACAATTGTCCGGAGCAAACTCCAAAAGCTTCGGGTTGGCCAGCCGGTCATATAGAATAACCTCGGCCTGCTTGATGGCTTCAAGCCCTTTCACCGTAATTAGTCCAACGTCCCCCGGTCCTGCTCCTACTAAAAAAACTTTTCCAGTTCCCATCGTGCAGCATCCTTCCGTGTTTTCCTTCTATAATACGACAAATATAATATCTTTTTCTATTTCTATGTTAAATATTTTGACATAGCCGGTATCCGGAGCCTGTACAAGCCCGTCTTTTAAGGAGATTTTCCAATCATAAACAGGGCAAAAAACATAATCACCACTGACAAGCCCTTCCGAAAGGACACCGCCCTTCGGATGGGGACTGCGGTTTTCCAAGGCATAGACATTGCCATTAGATGTTTTAAAGAGGACAATTTCCTTGTCATCGATTTTAATGGAATAACCAGCTCTAGCTTTTAGGTTTGAATAGTTTGCAACAGGTATACGAGTTATTGTTTGCAGCATTTTGCTTCACTCCCCGACCTTAATGGTATGTTTGGTATAATATTTCTCTTGAATCTCTTCACTATGAATGGCTTCATCCCATGGCTCGATATATTTTTTCAAAGTTATGTCCATCCGTTCGTTTAAGGCTTTGCGTGTTTCCTCGTTTACCAAGACCCCTTGGATATGCTCCAAGCCCAGGCGCTCTAGCCATTTGGAAGTACGCTCCAGATAGTTTGCTGTCTCACGATAGTATTGCAGATAGGCTCCGGTCATTTCGATAACCTCTTCTTGGCTTTTCACTGTGCATAAGTGGTCGCCAGCGCGAAGGTCAACTCCTCCGTTTCCGCCGACATAGATTTCCCAGCCGCCATCAATGCCGACGAAACCGATATCCTTGATTCCTGCTTCAGAGCAGTTTCTAGGGCAAGCAGATACCCCCATCTTCACTTTGTGCGGCGTATCAAGACGCTCAAATTTCTTTTCAAGCTCAATGCCAAGTGCCATTGAGTCCTGTGTACCATAGCGGCAGAATTGGGCACCGACGCAGGTTTTGACGGTGCGAAGCGTTTTTCCGTAAGCATACCCTGATGGCATATTAAGCTCTTCCCAAATGCTTGGCAGGTCTTCTTTTTTGATGCCAAACAAGCCAATCCGCTGTCCGCCTGTTAGTTTTACTAATGGAACATTGTATTTCTCGGCCGCTTTGGCAATTTTTATTAAATCCTGTGGTGTTGTTACCCCGCCGTACATTCGCGGCACAACGGAATAGGTTCCGTCCTTTTGGATATTGGCGTGCATTTTTTCGTTAACAAGGCGGGAATCGCGGTCATCCTTATACTCGTCCATGTAAATCATGCCGAGGTAGTAATTAATCGCGGGACGGCATTTTGTACAGCCTTCCTCGTTGTTCCAGCCTAAAACGTTCATGACTTCTTTGACACTTGTTAAGCCCTTTACTTTGATTTCTTGAACCAATTCCTCGCGGCTTAAGGTTGTGCAACCGCAAATGCTTGTTTTTTGAGCTGCTGCTGCGTCAAATTGGTCGCCGAGAGTATGTTCTAGTATGCTTGCGACTATTGGTTTACAGCGTCCGCATGAGCGGCCGGCATTTGTGCAATGGCTGACCTGATCTAGAGTGGTCAATCCTTGTGTTTTGATCGCCTCGACAATGGCTCCTTTGGTTACCCCGTTACAGCCGCACACAAGTTCATCATTTGGCACGGAGGCAATGTCATCACTGGAGGAGCCGCTTGCACTGCATTCTGACTGAAGAATCGATACGCTGGTCATCCCGCTGATGTCTTCCTGTTTCGTCAGCATACGGAACAGTTTTGTGCTGTCTTTTGTATCACCGTAAAGGACAATCCCGACAATTTTGTTATCTCTTGTTAAAATCCGCTTATAAATACCGTCATATTCATTGTAGGCCATGATTGATTTCGTTGTGCCGTCTTCAAAAATTTCTCCCGCTGAGAAAAGGTCAACCCCTGCCACCTTAAGCTGGGTGCCTGTTACTGAACCCTTATACGGCTCCACTTCGAAGCCGCTGATGCGATTCGCCAGGATCTTCCCTTGTTCGTACAATGGGGCCACTAAACCATAAACAATTTCCCTGTGTTCGGCACATTCTCCGACTGCGTAAATGTGGGGAACGCTGGTTTCCATAAAGTCATTTACGACAATGCCTCTGTTTACATAGATGCCGCTGTTTTTGGCCACTTCTGTGTTTGATTTGATGCCTATTGCCATGACGATTAGGTCGGCTTCTACTTCTGAACCATCTTTAAAGCGTATTCCGGTTACCCGCTCATCTCCAAGGATTTCAACGGTTTCCTTTTCCATTAAAAAGTTCATACCCTGGGCTTCTAGTTCTGCCTTAAGCATAGATGCTGCAATATGGTCCAGTTGGCGTTCCATTAGCGACGGCATTAAATGAACGACATCCACTTTCATTCCCAGGTTTAGCAGGCCTCTTGCAGCTTCAAGGCCAAGCAGACCGCCGCCGATAACAGCAGCTTTTTTGTATTCCTTTGATGATTTGATCATCATTTCACAATCATGGATATCACGAAAACCGGTCACACCCTGTTTATCCGCACCTGGAATTGGCAGAATAAAAGACTTGGATCCTGTTGCGATAATTAATTCATCGTACTCCACTTCACGGCCTTGGTCACTGATGACCCGTTTGGCTTCTGCGTCAATTTTTACAATAGCTTCGCCTATATATAATTGAATATTGTTTTCTTTGTACCAATCCAACGGGTTGATAATAATTTCATCGAAACTAGTATCGCCTTGAAGAATATTTGATAGCTTAATTCTGTTATAGTTTGGATGTGGTTCTTCTCCAAAAATGGTGATTTCAAAATGTTCAGGTGCAAGTTTAAGGATTTCTTCGATTGTCCTGACTCCAGCCATTCCGTTACCGATCATTACTAATTTTTTCATGTTGGGCCGCTCCCTATATGTTTTGTTTAGTTATTTTTAATGGTTATTAAGGTTTCATTTATAGTTAAATTGTAAACTCCTGTCTTTTGAAAATTTGTGAGGTTCGTCACAATCCCTTGTTGTTTGTGAATGATTTCACATTATTGTCATAAACCAGTTATTTGGTGGATAATATTGGAATAATTAATGGTGACTGAGGTGTGAAATGGCGGAACACACGATTTATAAAAGTGTTGAAGGTAAACAAAAGATTCTTAGATTCTATAAGAATTACGTGGACTCATTTGGGATAGAAATGGAAAGAGTTTATGTGGAGACTTCTTTCGGCAGGACACATGTATTGATTACGGGACCAAAAGACGGGAAACCGTTGTTTATTTTTCAAGGGGGAAATTGCATTAACCCGATGACATTGTCATGGTTTAACCCTCTTTTTGATCACTACAGGGTTTATGCACCTGATACGATTGGTCATCCCGGATATAGTGCAGAGAATAGGATTTCGGCAAAAGATGATAGTTTTGCCCGCTGGATTTCAGAATTAATGACCTATTTCGGTGTAGAGAAAGCGGCTTTTACAGGTCCATCCTATGGTGCCGGAATCTGTTTAAGGCTCGCTGCGTATTTGCCTGAGAAGATAGCTTGTTCGGTGTTATTTTGTCCAGCAGGGATTGCACTTGGTTCAAAATTAGAGATGATTAGAAAAATCTTAGTTCCGTTGATGATTTTCAAGGGAACCAAGTCGGCAGCCCAACTGCAGAAAATAGCGGATAATATGTCTGATGGCTTTATGAAAAAAATAGATAAAGAGATTATCGGCAGCATCTTCAACTATACGAAGCTTGAACAGGATATGCCTAAGCTGACGGAAAAGAGGGAGTTGCTGCGTTACACCGCTCCTACCATGGTTATCGCCGGCAGTAAGGATGTGTTTTTTCCAGAGAAGAAAATAGGTCCGGCAGCTAAGGAAATCATCCCCAATCTAGCAAACTATGAAGTGTTTAATATGGGGCATATCCCATCAGAAGAACAGTTGGTTGTAATTAATGGGAAAATAAAAGAGTTTTTAAGATTTCATTATGGTTGGTGAAGGACACTTTCAGGTTTACCCACTCTATTTTGTCCTTCATAACCTCGATGAAGGACATTTTCAGATTTACCACATTCTATTTTGTCCTTCATAACCCCGATGAAGGACATTTTCAGATTTTCCACGCTCTATTTTGTCCTTCATAACCTCGATGAAGGACACTTTCAGGTTTACCCACTCTATTTTGTCCTTCATAACCTCGATGAAGGACATTTTCAGATTTTCCACACTCTATTTTGTCCTTCATAACCTCGATGACGGACACTTTCAGGTTTACCCACTCTATTTTGTCCTTCATAACCTCGATGAAGGACATTTTCAGATTTTCCACACTCTATTTTGTCCTTCATAACCCCGATGAAGGACATTTTCAGATTTACCACATTCTATTTTGTCCTTCATAACCTCGATGAAGGACACTTTCAGATTTACTACACTCTATTTTGTCCTTCATAACCTCGATGAAGGACACTTTCAGATTTACCACACTCTATTTTGTCCTTCATAACCCCGATGAAGGCCAATATCCAGCTCAAAACAACTAATTTTGTCCTTCATAAAACGAAAACCCCTTCCCACAAACTGTAGGAAGAGGTCTCCTATATAACTAATACAATTCCGATGTTGTTTTGCCTTGCATATGAAGAAGCAAGTAGTCAGGGCCGCCAGCTTTGGAGTCGGTTCCGGACATGTTGAAGCCGCCGAATGGCTGGTAGCCGACAATGGCGCCCGTACAGCCGCGGTTGAAGTAAAGGTTACCGACATGGAAGTCCTCACGTGCCTGCTCCATATGGGCACGGTTTTTAGTAATAACCGCCCCAGTTAAGCCATAGTCAGTATTGTTGGCAATCTCAAGCGCTTCGTTGAAATCCTTCGCTTTTGAGAAACCTACCACCGGTCCGAAAATTTCCTCTTGCATGATGCGGGACTTCGGGTCTAAATCAGCAAATATAGTTGGCTTGATAAAGTAACCTTTGGAGCTATCTCCTTCGCCGCCAGTCATCAATTTGCCTTCTGACTTACCGATTTCAACGTATTCCATGATTTTCTTGAAAGCATTATGATCAATAACAGGGCCCATGAAAGTATCTTGTTCAGATGGCTCGCCAACTTTTATTTGATTAGTCAATTCCACGACGCGATTCAATACTTGATCATATACGTCCTCAACAATAACAGCCCGAGAACATGCAGAACACTTTTGACCGGAGAATCCGAATGCTGATGCCATGATGGATTGTGCAGCCAATTCAAGATCTGCTTCACTGTCCACAACAATCGTATCCTTACCGCCCATCTCGGCAATTAATCGCTTCATCCAAAGCTGTCCTTCGCTGATTTTGGAAGAGCGGTCGAAAATGCGCAGGCCGACATCTCGGGAACCAGTGAAGCTGATGAAACGTGTATCCTTATGATCAACTAAGTAGTCGCCCACCTCGGCGCCGCTGCCTGGAACGAAGTTTAGTACACCCTTTGGCAGTCCTGCTTCTTCCATTACTTCCGCAAATTTAGCTGCAATAATTGGTGTCGTGGATGCAGGTTTCAACAGTACCGTGTTGCCAGAAACAATCGCGGCAACGGTAGTACCTGCCATGATGGCAAAGGGAAAATTCCAAGGTGAAATGATGATGCCCACACCAAGTGGAATATAATCATAACGGTTAAATTCGTTAGGACGGCTCTGTACAGGCACACCATTTTTTAAGACAAGCATTTGCCGGCCATAGAATTCTAAAAAGTCAATTCCTTCTGCCGTGTCAGCATCTGCTTCTCTCCACGGCTTACCCGCTTCTTTCGTCATCAAAGCAGAGAACTCATGCTTGCGGCGGCGGATAATCGCTGCCGCTTTAAAAAGCACATCTGCACGGACTTCCGGCTTGGTCTTTCTCCATGTTTTAAATGCCTCAACGGCCGCCTGCATCGCTTTTTCTGCAAGTTCTTTATTGGCCTTTGACACACGGCCGACTACTTCCTCTTTGTTGGCGGGATTATAGGAAACGATTTTTTCTTCGGTAGTTACCTTTTCACCGCCAATGATTAAGGGATAATCCTGTCCTAAATAGCCTTCAACTGTTTTTAAGGCTTGAAGATAGGCTTGGCGGTTTTCTTCCACAGTAAAATCTGTTAATGGCTCATGTTTATATGGTTGTACCATGCTAAAATTCCTCCTATGTAATCAATCATTTAATCCTTGAGGAAAAAATAATAGGTTGTCTAAAAATACACTGAAAACCCCCTCTTTCAGGAGGCGGCGAATTTCGCAGAGAAACAATCCTATTTTGCCTCGAAAACTAGATTGTTAACCAAAAAAAAGACCCGGCCGCCGGCCGAATCTTATTGGTAAATATACACAAACGGTTCATTTTCATTGGCTTTACGGACAATCAGTGCTTCAGGGCCGTCCACGGAGGTCACGTTTACTGATACCGAAATGTATTCAGGAAAATGCTCCATGACCAATCCTGTGACATATTGGGTAAATCCAATTCCCTCTGTTTTTCCGTAAAATTGAATTGGAATCGTGATATCTAAATTTTGCAGCTGATCGCCGACGTAAAACGCCCGGCCAATCACGCCGTTGAAGTTTGGAAAATATTCTTCAACATCCTGTTTAAAGTTTAAAAAGGCGATTGTATCATCGCGGTGTGCTTCCTGGGCGTCACTGGATGGGAATAAATAATATTTTTCGTCGACTTTTTCCCATGAGTTTAAACTTGAGCTGCCTTTATCAACGGTTGTATAGGCAATAAAATTTCCTGGCACAACAGAAGATTTGCTTTGCTGGGCGAATAATGCAATCGTGATTGGAACGTCGCTTACATTTTTCATGGTCCTAATTCGTTTGATCATTTCTTCCGCTATTTTCTTTCCTTCGCGTTCCATGTCTGCAAAGTCAATATGCTGCTCTTTTTCAACAGTACCGCTATCGACTTGAACCTTGTAATAGTAGGTTGAATTAAGGGCAAGGCCAATGGTAATTCCGCCAAGTGAAACGTTACCTTTATCATCTTTTGTTAAATAATCATGCTCCAAAATATGGGCTAAATAAATCGGACTGCTCGGTTCGCCCGGCGGGCCTGTATCAACAGGGTTTAATCCGATATTATCCGCTGCCTTCAGGCTTTTTGCCTTTAGCTGTTCCTCTGTATATTGTCGGCTCAGCAATTGTCTTACCGTTTTTTCCTTGATTTCCTGTCCTTCACGGAAATAATATTTATCGGTATCAAAGCTATTTTGGGCTATACGCATTAAACCCATTTCGAACTCGTTCAAATCATATCTTGTATTGATATTATTGACGACCAATCCGCGGGCCTGCCCCGGCTCAAACGGCAGAATGGTCCGGTAATATTTATCTGAAATATTATATTTCGGAATAATCGCCTTCCCTTTATCCTTCTCCTTTGTTTGCACTTCTTCATTTTGCTTTTGAAAAGTAGGTGCACAGGCACTCAGCAAAAAGACAAGGGAAAGCGCGAGCAATGAGAGTTTTCTCAAAACTGACACCTCTTACTTATTTAATTCTTCAAGGAGCTTCTCTTCATCCCACACTTCAATTCCCAGTTCCTGTGCTTTTGCGAGCTTGGAGCCTGCATCTTCACCAGCAATGACCAAGTGGGTTTTCTTGCTTACACTTCCCGCCACATTTCCGCCTAACGCCTCAATCTTTTCTTTTGCTTCATTTCTCGATAAGCGTTCCAGTTTACCGGTTAATACCACCGTTTTGCCGGCAAAAATGGAATTTGATTCCTCGGCGGATACCTTTCTTGCCCCTTTAAATTCCATGTTCACTCCGAAAGAAGCTAATTCCTGAAGCAGTTCCGTTGCTTCTTCCTGTTCGAAAAAGCTGACGATGGAATCAGCCATTTTATCACCAATTTCATTGATGGCGATCAGATCTTCTTTGGAAGCAGACGCTAATCTTTCCATTGCCCCAAATTCCTGGGCCAAAGTTTTTGCCGCTTTTGCCCCGACATGACGGATGCCAAGCCCGAAAAGCAGTTTTTCTAGCGAGTTTTCCTTAGAGGCTTCAATCGCTTTTAACAGATTGGAAACCGACTTATCTCCCATTCTTTCAAGGGCAATAAGCTGGTCATAGGATAGCTTATAAATATCAGCCACATCGCTGATTAATTTTTCGGCAAACAACTGGCTGATGACCTTTTCCCCAAGGCCATCAATGTTCATCGCATCCCGTGAAACGAAATGGATTAAACCTTCACGGATTTGCGCCGGGCATTTCGGATTAATGCAGCGAAGGGCCACTTCGCCTTCTAGTCGAACTAGTTCGCTTTCACATTCCGGACAGTGTGTCGGCATATGAAAATCGACTTCTTCTCCCGTGCGCTGATCAGCCAAAACATTGACGACTTCCGGGATAATGTCGCCGGCTTTTTTAATGACGACCTTGTCGCCAATTTTGATATCCTTCTCTCGGATTAGATCCTCATTGTGCAAGGAAGCACGCTGCACAGTTGTTCCAGCTACTTTAACCGGTTCTAAAATAGCTGTAGGGGTAATAACGCCGGTGCGGCCGACGCTTAATTCAATATCCTTCAAAGTCGTGACAACTTCTTCAGCCGGGAACTTATAGGCTATTGCCCAGCGCGGGCTTTTGGCAGTCGTTCCAAGAGCAGCCTGCTGTTCTAAGGAGTCAATCTTAATAACGATCCCGTCTATTTCATAAGGCAGATGCGGGCGCTTTTCCACCCAGCCATTTACATAGTCAATTACCTCATCGATATTGACGCACTTTCTCCGCTCTTTATTCGTTTTAAACCCAAGTTTGTCCAAGTAATCTAAGCCTTCGCTATGCGAGACGACGCCAAGGTCCCCTGGATTTCCAATTCCGTATAAAAAGATATCCAGTCTCCGGGAAGCCGCCATTTTCGTGTCAAGCTGGCGGAGTGAGCCTGCCGCCGCATTTCTTGGGTTGGCAAATAGTTCCTCTCCCCGCTCTTTCCTTGCCTCATTCAGCGCTTCAAAGGAACGCTTCGGCATAAAGGCCTCACCGCGGACCTCCAAGGACACAGGTTCTGTGAGGCGGAGCGGAATGGATTTAATTGTTCTTAGATTTGCCGTTATATCTTCGCCAATTGTACCATCACCGCGGGTAGCCCCCTGGATAAACAAACCGTCTTCGTAACGTAAAGAAACTGCAAGGCCGTCAATCTTTAACTCGCAGACATATGAAAAGTCATCCCCTACAGCCTGACGGATACGGCGGTCAAAGTCTCTTAAGTCCAGTTCGTTAAAAGCATTGCCCAAGCTCAGCATCGGTGTTCGATGCTCGACTTTTTCAAAAACATCGAGAACCTCTCCGCCAACCCTTACAGACGGAGAGTCAGGTGTTTTTAATTGGGGGAACTTCTCTTCAAGCTCCAATAGCTCCTGCATTAATCGGTCATATTCAGCATCTGGTACGGATGGTTTGTCTAAGACATAGTATTCATAACCGTATTGGTTTAATAGTGTCCGCACTTCGGATATTTTTTGTTCAGCGGTTTGAAGGTCCATATATCCAACCCTTTCCTCATCTAATTGCAGCAAGTTCCCCAATAAAAATGAGGAAACCTATTTTTCACTTACTTTAAGACGATTTTTCAGGAAAAATTGTTACACTTTTTTGATCGGTGCAAATTTGGCAAGCAGACGTTTGATGCCAGTTGGACTTGGGAAAGCAATATCGAGTTCGGTGCCTTCTCCCTGTCCTTTCACACTGACAACGGTCCCAATGCCCCATTTTCCATGTTCAGCTTTGTCGCCAACCTTCCAGTCAGCTCCCTCACCGCCGGAAGCAGCTGAAACTGGGCGCATAACTGGCTTACGTGGAGAGGCAGGAGTGCCAAATGTACTCCTGCCGGTTCCTGAAGCCCCGGCTGATTCGAAGGAAGAACGTGACCCTCCAAAGGAAGAACGGCTCGAGCCAAATGAACTGCCGCCCGATGAAAAAGAAGAACCTCTTGAGCCAAACGGCGAATTTCGTCTTTCCGGTTCAAAGACTTCCAAAAGGTCTTCGGGAATTTCACTAATAAACCTAGACGCTGGATTCATATTAGTCCGTCCAAACAGGGTTCTCATTTGGGCATTTGTAAGGAACAGATTTTGCTCTGCTCTTGTGATTCCTACATAGGCAAGACGGCGTTCTTCCTCCATTTCCACCTCTTCCATCAAGGAGCGGCTGTGCGGGAAAACCCCTTCTTCCATACCAATTAAGAATACAATGGGGAACTCGAGTCCTTTTGCGGAATGCAAGGTCATCAAAACAACTGAGTCTGCCTTTTCCCCGTCATCATCCATGGAATCAATGTCGGCAACAAGAGCTAAATCAGTTAAAAAGGCAACTAGGGTTTTATCATCATTTGTTTCTTCAAAATTTTTCGTAACAGATAACAATTCCTCAAGGTTCTCCAAGCGGCTTTGCGCTTCTATGGATTTTTCTGCCTTTAGCATTTCGCTATAGCCGGTTTTATCGAGGACTTCTTCCACTAATTCAGTTACGGATAGAAACTCCTGCATATTCGTATAATTTTTGATTAAATCGCGGAATTCTGCTGCCGCTTTTGTTATTTTTGGGCTTAAACCAATTAAATCCACAGAGTCAAGCGCTTGAAAAATCGACAGATCATGCATTGCGGCAAAATCAATAATTTTATCAAGCGAGCTTGAACCGATACCGCGTTTCGGAACATTGATTACTCGCTGCAGGCTGATGTCATCATCTGGATTGGAGATTAATCGCAAATAGGCAAGCATATCCTTGATTTCTTTTCGATCATAGAACTTCGTACCGCCGACAATGGCATAACCGATGTTTGATTTAAGCAGGACTTCTTCCATTACACGGGACTGGGCGTTCGTACGGTACAAAATGGCGATGTCCGAAAGCTTGTACTTCCCATCGCGGGTCAGTTCCTTAATTCTGCCTGTAACAAACTGTGCTTCGCCCTGCTCGCTGTCGGCACGGTAATAAACAATTTTGTTTCCTTCAGGATTTTCCGTCCATAAATTTTTCGCCTTACGGTTAAAGTTCTTTTCAATCACTTTATTGGCTGCCAGAAGAATCCTTTTGGTAGAGCGGTAGTTTTGTTCAAGAAGAATGACTGTAGCGTTTGGATAATCTTTTTCAAAGGAAAGGATGTTGGCAATATCCGCACCTCTCCAGCGGTAAATGGACTGGTCGGAGTCGCCGACAACACAAAGGTTTTTAAAGCGGTTTGCCAGCAGTTTGACCAGTAAATATTGCGCTTTGTTCGTATCTTGATACTCATCCACGTGAATATACTGGAACTTGCGCTGGTAGTACTCCAATACTTCCGGCACACGCTGGAACAATTGAATCGTCTTCATGATCAGGTCATCAAAGTCCAGGGCCTGATTTTTCCGGAGGCGTTTCTGGTATTCTTCGTACACATCGCTGACAACCTGTTCGAAATAGCCCCCAGAAGTTTTTGCATATTCTTCCGGGTCGATGAGTTCGTTTTTAGCCGAACTGATGGAACCCAAAATCGCCCGCGGGTCAAATTTCTTTGGATCAATGTTCTTTTCCTTTAATATACCTTTAATGACGGATTGCTGGTCGCTTGAATCCAAAATCGTAAAATTTCGGTTAAACCCGATGCGGTCGATGTCACGGCGTAAAATGCGGACACACATCGAGTGAAAGGTAGAAATCCAAATTTCTTCTGCAGCGCCGCCCATCATTTTCGCAATCCGTTCTTTCATCTCTCGGGCAGCTTTGTTCGTAAATGTAATAGCCAAAATATTATAGGGATTAACCCGTTTTTCCACAATTAAATAAGCAATTCGATGTGTTAACACTCTCGTCTTGCCGCTTCCGGCCCCGGCCATGATCAACAGCGGTCCGTCCGTGGCTTTTACAGCCTTTTGCTGTTCCGGGTTCAAGCCGTTTATCAATTTATCAGTTAAATATTGCAATCTATCCACCACCAAATACAAACATTTGTTCTTATTTTTATCATAACGGAATCTGTGTCCATAAGCAAATTTTATCGGACACTCTTCACGGTTTCTAATGCTAGGTCAAAGTTATCATAAATAGCGTTTCCTACTACAATTACATCCGCATGCTTGGCCATTTCTGCTGCCTGTTCAGGAGTTGAAATGCCGCCGCCATAAAACAGCTTCGTGTTATTAAGCACCTTTCTCACGTCAGCAACCAATTGCAAGTCGCCGTATTTGCCACTGTATTCTAAATAAAAAATGGGCAGATTAAACATTTTTTCCGCCATCATGGCATAGCCCTTAACATCATCAATGGTCAATTGTGCATTGGCGGAGGAAAGTTTAGCTGCTTTGCAATCGCTGTTAAGGATGCAGTAGCCCTCCATGACTATTTCTCCCCAATCCATAATTTCACCAAACTCCTTCACCGCTTGATGATGAAGGCCGGTAATCCATTTTGTATCGGTACTATTTAGGACGGTTGGGATAAAATAAAGATCGAAGCCGGGGGTTACGGTTTCGATGTTTGATATTTCAAGTACACAGGGCACAGTATAGCGACGGATCCTAGCCATCAAATCAAGAACATTTTCAAGCGTGACTCCGTCCGTTCCGCCGACAATCACGGCATCCGTACCAGATTCGCAAATTTTTTCAAGCTGTTCGTCCAATATTTCTTTATTTGGGTCGAGTTTGAACACGTGGCGCCACGCGTGAACATCATACATCTATTAAGCCCCCCAATTCATAATTCCATTAAACCATTATAGCACTAGAGCATTCGATACAAAAACAATACAATGAAACTATTTTTGGAAAATACCGGTACAATAAAAAGAAAAAAACCGGAAAGTCTCTCACTCCGGTTTTTTGATATTTAGGTTATGCCTGGCTGTTTTCTTCCTTTATCCGCTCTAAGACCATTTCATAGGTGTCGTTTCCAAAGTTCAAGCATCGTTTTACGCGTGAAATGGTAGCTGTGCTTGCTCCAGTTTCCGATTCAATTTTGTGGTACGTGTTTCCATCACGGAGCATTCTGGCTACATCCAGGCGCTGGGCTAAAGCTTGAATTTCGTTAATCGTACATAAGTCATCGAAAAAACGATAGCATTCCTCCAGGTCCTTCAATGAAAGAACGGCTTTAAACAATTGGTCAAGCTCTTTACCACGTAATTTATTAATTTGCATATGATTTCCCCTTTACCGTATAAATCATTGTACATCAAATGAGACGCTTTGAGAAAGGCCTGGTTTACTCGGCACTACATTGACCCACGTTTTTCCTGGAACGAGAGGAACCTCTTGCCCATCCTTAACTGGAACAATTCGTCCATCCTTGTTCGCCCAATTCACTTCGTTTACTTTTCCCATTTGCAACAGGTAGGCTTTGCCTCCGGATTGTAAATCTACTTTCAGGTGGCCTGCCGAATCATAAACCTGGTGAACTGCTTCGATGATAAAAATATTATCCAGTAGGACTGGCTCATTATTTTCTAAATCCACAGTCTGTTCACCGCCAGAAAAGCGTTTGTACTTGCCCGACTGGGGATCAAACGTAAAGGTCGAATCGGAGATGCCTCCTTTTGAGTAGGAGATCATGGCAGATTTTGCGTCATTTCCTGTGACCTTACTTTTTTCGTCCTCTTTTAAAAATGTAAAGCTTGGTGGTGTTTTATCCATCGTATAGTGCTTTTGTTCAACACCCTTTAAAATGTTTTCGTACGTAATGTACGAGTTATGCGGTGCTTTGCGGGCACTGGACCGCTTAAACAATGTACCATCATATTGCATTCCATTTAAGTTATCAACATAGTTGCTCTCAAGCATCTGCCTTGCTTCTTCACTGTACCCATGGGCGATATAAAGAGCGTTTAGACCTTTGGCCAGATCAATATAATAGGCTCTTGAACTTCTTACCGGGCCTATATTTGCCGGCCTTTCACTTTGAAAGACAGCTAAGAAACGGGTCATATCCCCTTCTGCAATAAGTTCATAGACAATATCCGCCTTAGACAAGCCTGATTGCGGCCTAGCCTTTGGGTGATTATTAATCATGACTGCAACTGCTCTTCCATCTGTTTTCGTTTCTGATTTTACGCCAGTAAGAGGAAAATAGTAGGCGACTTCTTCCTTCTTTTCTTCTTTTTCCACTACCTTGTCAACCACTTTTTCTTTTGGTTCCAGTGGTTTTACCGTTTCTTCTTTCTTACTGCATCCGGAGAACAGTAAAAGAAGCGCTGCTGCTGCAACAGCCCATTTTTTCATCCAGTCAACACCCCTGTTTCCTCTCATACATCCAGTCACTTTCGCGCGTTAAATCATTAACTTAATTATAGTTTAACGCATTATCGATGGAAAGAGTACTGTTTTGTTCATCACATCATACATCCCCTGCTGGGTAATCCGAATATACGGCAAATGCGTCGTTGAGAAAAACAACAAGCTATAAATCGGATCGGAAAAGCTGTAGCCTCGATTTTTCAATTCTTCAAGCAGACGTTTCTCCTGGACCATTAACTCCTCCATCGGAAGATTTGACATAATTCCAGCCAATGGCAGCTGCAGCTCGCAAACAACCTCCCCGTCTTCGACCAGGACGATCCCTCCGTCCAATTCTTTCATTCTATTAAATGCCAAAAGCATATCCTGCTTGTTTTTTCCAATTAAAATGATATCCCCTGTATTGGAAAAGGAACTCGCCAGTGCAGATAAATTATTGGCAAATCCTTTTAACATCGTGTTAATCCGCCATTTCCCTTTGCGGTCAATCAAGGTAAAGAAACACTCATCATGATCGGTTGTCAATTCATCTCCCGAAACATCAATGGCGATGGAATATGGTTTCGTGATAACAGAATTCTCCATTTTAATTCCGAACGGCATGGAAAATTGCAAGTCGTCCATTGTTAATTCCCAGTCTAATTCCATCGGCTTTAAGCCGTACTGTGACCAATCAACAGAAGGGTAGGCTTCCTCAACCTTCATTCCATTCCGTTTTACCCATTTTCCTTTAGCCAGTACAGATACCGGTGTCGGATTTTCAACGCTTGATAAGAAGTTAATATTTGCTACCCTGCCTGTGGCAATGTTCCCGAGAAGGTGGTCGATGCCGTAGTATCTAGCAATATTAACTGAGGCCATATTATAGGCATCAATAACCGGAACATCTTTTTCAATTGCAATCCGAATCATCGCATCGGTTATGCCCTGCTCGTAAAAAGTCGAAGTAGCTCCGTCCGTATTAAATATTAATCTATCATATGCGTCAATTCCCATCCGCTTCATGTCATCAAGAATATCAGGCAGATCAGGGCGAATTGACGAATAGCGCAGGGAAACCATATAGCCCTGCATGAGGCGGTTATAAATTTCCTCACCCGTCATTGCCTCATGGTCACAATCAGCCCCCAAAAGCATCATCTTTGCCAAGGTTTTTTCCGAAGCGCCAGGAAAATGGCCTTCGATTTTCTTGCGCATCCGTTTTGCCTCTTGAATCCAATGAAGCATCAGATCATCGCCGTTTAAAAGCTTAGGCCAGCCCGTCAGCTCTCCGCCCTGAAGGACCGCGTCGTGCTCTAGCCAGGACTTAATATTACTGTGTGAAAAAGTTTCTTCCTCATACAAAATTTCTGTTTGCGAATCAAACCGGCACCACCAAAACATGGTGGATGGAATCGAGCGGAAATCCCGCAACAATGAAAACGCTTCCCTTTTTGGTAAATTCAAAGCAAGGGCCATATTGTCATTAATTAATGTCGTGGTTCCAAATTGCGATGCATAGGCCGCAAGAGTATGGGGATTATATAATTGAAACGGATGGGCATGCGGTTCAATATAACCCGGAACAAGGATCTGTTCCGTACAATCAATGATTTCACAGTTTTCTGTGTTGGCAGGCAGGTTCTCGCCAACATAAACAATCCGATCGTCATATATCCAAATATTGGCACGCATCCATTTCTTAAACGTCTGATTCAAGTATAAGGCGTTTTTTAACAGAATGGTGGGGGCTGTTGTCCCATCCAAAACGGATACATGCATGCGTAACTGTCTGTTTTTCCAGCGGTAGCGCTGTTCCAGCATACAAAATCCCTCCCTAAAATGAAACGTATCTATTTATAAATTGTTTGATTTCACAATAAAGAAAACCCTTACAAATTTCTTAGTTATTATACTATCATATTTTGTAATTTAAAGCAGTAAAGAAAATGATAAATATTGTAAAACTTTTGTGAAGGAGTGAACAAAAATGAAAATCACACCAAACATAGGGATTTTAAACGCCCTAATCCGTATTACCGTTGGACTTACCTTGCTTTCTTGGTGTACTGCTAAATTGGTGAAGCAGCCATGGAGAGATTCCTACTTGTTCGTCGCTCTTTGTGCGGCCATGAAGGTGGCGGAGGGAATTGTCCGCTACTGTCCGATGACGGCATTATTTGAAAAGTATCAGTGTATGGCCGATGAAGGGAAACTCGGCGGATCTGTTGATGGAAACATTGATGCCGCTGATGGGGTTGAAGGGTTGACCGGGGATGCCATGCCGTATAATCCGACCTGATGTTAAATTAGTAAAGTTCTAAAAAAAGGGCTGTCCGCAGGTGCGGCAGCCCTTGAATCTAGAAGACGTGCGCGATAGCCTTAAAACCGATATCCCTCCGGTAAAAAACACCTTCGGACGTTAATTTTACAAGCTCAGCATAAACTTTTTCCTGTGCTTCTGCTAAGTTCCCAGCCTTAGCACCAACCAAAAGAACTCGGCCTCCAGTGGTCACAAACTCACCGGATTCGTTTTTAGCGGTTCCCGCATGAAAAACATAAACCTGTTCAGGGTCCAAATCTGCTAAACCGTCTAGTACAGCACCTTTTTCGTAATCCCCAGGATATCCTTTGGAAGCGACCACCACTCCCAGCATGGCCTCTTCATCCCACTCCAGAACAGGAGTGCCGCCATCCAACAATTCATTCACCACTTGAACTAAGTCTGATTTCAAGCGCGGTAAAATCACCTGAGTTTCCGGATCGCCAAAACGGGCATTGAACTCAATTACCTTCGGACCGTTCTCCGTTTTAATTAGACCGGCATATAAAATCCCGCAAAAGCTTCTACCCTCTTGAACCATAGCTTTGGCCGCTGGTTTCAGTATAGTTTCAACGGCTGTCTGAACAATTTCTGCGTCAATTTGCGGCACCGGTGAATAGGCACCCATCCCGCCGGTGTTAGGCCCTTTATCGCCGTCAAAAGCCCGTTTATGATCCTGAGCGATTTCAAGCGGAACCACTACCTCGCCATTGACGAAAGCCATTAAGGAAAACTCTTCTCCGTCCAAAAATTCCTCAACCACTACCCGGGCAGAAGCAGCGCCGAACTGTTTATCCAATAACATGCTTTTGAGGCTGTCCAGTGCTTCCTCCATGGTCATGGCCACGGTAACACCTTTCCCTGCTGCCAGCCCATCCGCCTTTATGACAATTGGAGCACCCTTCTTTTCAACATACAGACGGGCCTCGTCATACGAAGTAAAGACAGCATAATCAGCCGTTGGAATTTGGTATTTCTCCATTAACTCCTTGGCGAATGACTTGCTTCCTTCGATTTCAGCAGCCGCCTGACGCGGTCCAAATACTCTTAGCCCTGCCTCAGTAAACTTGTCGGCCAATCCCTCAAGAAGCGGCACCTCTGGACCGATGATCGTCAAGGCGACGCCCTGTTCCTTGGCGAATTGGATCAGTTGTTCGTGGCTGGATTCCTCAATCGCAACAAGCTCTGCCACATCGGTCATGCCAGCATTGCCAGGGGCAGCAAACACTTTCTCCACCTGCTGGCTTTCGCTCGCTTTCCGGCAAATCGCATGCTCTCTACCACCGCGGCCAATTACCATAATCTTCACTGTTCTTCACCCCGATTAATGTTTAAAATGTCTGACGCCAGTAAACACCATGGCAATTCCATATTCGTCCGCTTTTTTAATTGAATCCGCATCACGGATGGAGCCGCCCGGCTGAATAATCGCTGTAATACCTGCTTTGGCTGCAGCTTCGACAGTATCGTCCATTGGGAAGAAAGCATCGGAAGCAAGCGCCGCACCTTCAGCCTTTGCACCTGCCTGCTTAAGGGCAATCTCTGCTGAGCCGACACGGTTCATCTGTCCAGCACCGATTCCAAGCGTCATGTCCTTGTCAGAAACGACAATCGCATTGGATTTCACATGCTTAACAACCTTCCAGCCCAGCTTTAATGCAGCCCACTCAGCGTCAGTCGGCTGTCTCTTCGTTGGAATCGTGATATTGGCATCATCCAGGCTATAGCGGTCTTGGTCCTGCACGAGCAGTCCGCCTTCAATCGTCGTCATTTTCCGCTCCACTTTTTGTCCCTGTTCAAAAGGAATGGTTAACAGACGCAGGTTCTTTTTAGATGTCAAAACCTCAATCGCTTCCTTCGAGAACGACGGGGCAATAATAATTTCTAGAAAAATTTCATGGAGCTTGCGGGCCGTCTCGGCATCCACTTCCTGGTTAAAGGCAATAATCCCGCCGAAGATGGAAACAGGGTCCGCAGCAAACGCCTTTTCAAAGGCTTCGAATACAGTTTTACCTGTGCCGACTCCGCACGGATTCATATGCTTAACTGCAACTGCTGCTGGTTCCGTGAACTCTTTCACGATTTGCAGCGCTGCATCAGCATCGTTGATGTTATTATAGGAAAGCTCTTTGCCATGAAGCTGGTCGGCATAAGCAATCGAGAATTTGGAACCAAGCGGCTTTTTGTAAAAGGAAGCCCTTTGATGCGGGTTTTCTCCATAACGAAGCGATTGCTTCAATTCATAGGTAACCGTTAATTTCTCCGGATTTTCTTCCTGCGCAAGTTTAGTCATATATTCCGCAATTAACGCATCATAAGCGGCAGTATGACGGAAAACCTTAGCAGCAAGCTTACGTCTTGTTTCTAGTGTTGTTTCCCCGTCAGCTTTTAATTCTGCAAGTACGGTTTCATAGTCAACAGGGTCGACAACCACGGTAACATATTGATGGTTTTTTGCCGAAGCGCGAAGCATTGCTGGTCCGCCGATATCGATGTTCTCAATCGCATCTTCAACCGTTACATCCGGCTTTTCAATTGTCTGCTGGAATGGGTAAAGATTGACACACACAACCTGAATTGGATCGATGTGATGCTCTTCAAGCTGCTTTTGATGGTCTGCTTCGCCATGTTTCGCCAGCAAGCCGCCGTGAATAAATGGATTTAATGTTTTAACACGGCCTTCCAAAATTTCTGGAAATCCGGTAACGTCCGTTACACTAAGAACAGGCAGCCCCTGCTCCTGCAGCATTTTTTTCGTCCCGCCAGTCGAAACAATCTCAAATCCTAGATTGATCAATTCCTTAGCGAATTCGCCTACCCCGTTTTTGTCTGATACACTAATTAGCGCGCGCTTTTTCATTTAGTAATGCATCTCCTTTTGTCAATAACATCTGCAGAATGGATGGGTATAGCTTGTGTTCAATCTCCTGAATCTTCCACTGTAGGCTTTCTCTCGTTTCATTTTCCTCAATTCGTACCCGTTCCCGAACAATGACCGGCCCTGTATCCATTCCTTCATCGACAAAATGGATGGTCACGCCGCTCCATTTGGCGTTTGCAGCTAATGCCTGGCCAATCGCATCCTTGCCCGGGAAGTCTGGAAGCAATGAAGGATGGATATTGATAATCCGTCCTTCATATTCACTTAATAAAGTAGAGCCAACCAGCCTCATATAGCCTGCCAGCACTATCAAATCCACTTGTTTATTTTTCAATAACAAGACGATTTCTTCTTCATAAGCTTCCTTGTTTGGATAGTCTTTGGCGTTAAAAACGAATGTGGAGATTTCAGCCTCCCGCGCCCGTTCAATTACATAAGCCCCCGGTTGATCGCAAACAAGCAAGGAGAGGTTTGCTGAAAGCTGCTTCGCTTGGACAGCGTCGACAATCGCTTGAAAATTACTTCCGCTTCCGGATGCAAAGATTGCGATATTTTTCATCGACGTCCACCCCTGCCATTAATTTTGATGCCTTCGCTATCAGTTACTACTCCGATTTCATAAGGAGTTTCGCCGCATTGTTTAAAGTGCTCAAGCACATCAGCAGCATCTTCCTTATCCACCGCTATTACCATACCAATTCCCATATTAAAAATATTATACATCTCTTTATAGTCAATTTGTCCAAGCTCGGAGATCAGCTTAAACACATATGGAATATTCCAGTTTTTCTCATCGAGCTCCGCCCCTAGTCCGCCTGAGAGCATCCTTGGGATATTCTCGATAAATCCGCCGCCAGTGATGTGGGCCATGCCTTTGATGTTGAATTTTTTCAATGCTGACAAAATCGGCTTTACATAGATTTTTGTCGGTTTCAGCAATTCTTCTCCCAAGGTGCAGCCAAGTTCATTCACAAATTCAATCAATGACCAATCGTTAAATACCTTCCGTACTAAGGAATAGCCATTGCTATGGATACCGCTTGACGCAAGACCAATCAGGACGTCGCCGGCCTTAATCGTTTCACCGGTAATCAAGTTGGACTTTTCACACGCTCCGACCGCAAAACCTGCCAGGTCATACTCATTTCCACGGTAGAGTCCAGGCATTTCCGCTGTCTCTCCGCCAATTAAGGCACATCCGGCTTGCTCGCAGCCATCGGCAATCCCTTTGACAATTGCTTCAATCTTTTCGGGGAGCGCTTTGCCCGTTGCAATGTAATCAAGGAAATACAATGGCTCTGCACCTTGAACAACAATATCATTGACGCACATCGCTACGGCATCAATGCCGATTGTATCGTGGCGGTCCATCGCAAAAGCAATCTTTAGTTTAGTTCCTACCCCGTCCGTTCCTGACACCAAGACCGGCTCTTTTAAGTTTAGGGTCGATAAATCAAACATCCCGCCAAAACCGCCGAGGCCGCCCAAGACGCCGGCCCGGGCTGTTTTTTGGACATGCTTTTTCATTCTTGCTACGGCTTCATAGCCTGCTTCGATATCAACACCAGCTTGTTTGTATGCATTAGCCACTGCTGTCACCCCTTTTGGTAGTAGTATTGAAGTGTATCTGGATAGATTTCAGTCGGATAATTTCCGGTAAAACAGCCAAGGCAACATCCGTTTGTTCCTTCTGTCTGACCAAGGGAGACAAGCATCCCTTCAAGGCTTAAGAACGTTAAGGAATCTGCTCCAATCAGCTGTCTGATCTCCTCAACCGATTTATCTGAAGCAATTAATTCTTCCTTTGAGGATGTATCGATTCCGTAGTAGCATGGGTTTTTGATTGGCGGTGAGCTGATGACAACATGCACCTCAGTTGCCCCTGCTTCCTTTAGCATTTTGACAATTCTTCTGCTCGTTGTTCCGCGGACAATCGAGTCATCGACCATGACGACACGCTTCCCTTCGACTACCCCTCGGACAGCCGACAGCTTCATTTTTACCCCTTGCTCACGGAGCGACTGGGACGGCTGGATAAAAGTCCGGCCGACATATTTATTTTTAATTAAGCCCATCTCATAGGGAATACCCGACTCTTCGGCATAGCCAATTGCAGCAGAGATGCTGGAATCTGGAACTCCTGTCACCACATCTGCCTCAATTGGCGCCTCCATGGCCAATCTTTTCCCCATATTTTTGCGGGCGGTATGCACATTGATTCCCTGGATGTTGCTGTCCGGTCTTGAAAAATAAACATATTCCATCGTACAAATCGCTTTTGTTGAACTGACCGAAAACATCTCTGACTTGATTCCATTTTCATTGATGATTAATAACTCTCCTGGCTCAACATCGCGAATATATTCGGCGCCAATTACGTCAAACGCACATGTTTCCGAAGCGACCACATAAGCATCGCCAAGGCAGCCAAGTGAAAGCGGCCGTAATCCATGAGGATCGAGTGCCACCATTAATTCAGTTTCGGTCAAAATCAAATACGCATAGGCTCCTTTTAGCATCGAAAGAGCGTTTTTCACCTTGTCGTTCATGTTTGGAAATCCGCTTCTTCTGATTAAGTGGGCGAGAACCTCTGTATCTGAGCTCGTTTGAAAAATGCTGCCCTGGGCTTCGAGCTGATGTTTTAAAGAATTCGCATTTACTAGGTTGCCATTATGGGCAAGTGCCAGACTCCCTGTTTGCGAATGAAACAGGAGGGGCTGGACATTTTCATATCCCCCTCCGCCTGCTGTTGCATAGCGGACATGACCAATCGCTGTGTTGCCAGTTAACTCAGCCATTCTATCAGCAGTAAAAATTTCTGTAACCAGTCCTTCGCCCTTGACCACTTTCAGTGTATTGCCGTCATTAACGACAATGCCGGTTCCTTCCTGGCCGCGGTGCTGCAGGGCATGCAGCGCGTAATAAGTCAGCTGGGCTGCATCCTTATGGCCCCAAACACCAAAGACTCCGCACTCCTCGTTTAATCCCTTGATTTCAGCAAGCATGGGATTGCCCCCTTCCAGGCAGCTTTTAATTCTTCCACAGACGACTCAAGGACAGTTTGCTCTCCAGATACCACACTCATTGTTCCTGAATTATTCACTTCGCCGATCAAGGCGGCTTCTACTAAACTTTCAAACTCAGCTTGATGTTCCTTTTTCACAGATAAAAGGAAACGGGACTGCGTTTCACTGAATAAGGCAGAAACTAGGTTTCCAGCGACATTCACTTTCGCTCCAAGCTGTGGATTTTCAAACAGACATTCTGCTAAAGCGACTGAAAGGCCGCCTTCTGACAAGTCATGAGCAGACTGAACCACTCCGGCACGAATCGCTGTAAGAACTTGCTGTTGTCTGTCTTTTTCGATTTGAATATTTAATTCCGGTGCCTTTCCAAAAACCTGGCCATTGTTAAGGAGTTTTTGCAGCTCGCTGCCGCCAAATTCATCCTTCGTTTCTCCGACTAAATAAATCAGGTCACCGCTGGTTTTAAAGTGCTGGGTTGTAATATGATCAAGGTCTTCGATGAGTCCAACCATCCCAATAACAGGTGTCGGATAAATCGCAGTACCGCTAGTTTCGTTATATAAAGAGACGTTTCCACCGATAACTGGTGTTTCTAATACCCGGCAGGCTTCACTGATACCGTCGGCCGCTTTTTCAATCTGCCAAAATACTTCCGGCTTTTCCGGGTTACCGAAATTAAGGTTATCGGTAATCGCTAGTGGTTCCGCGCCAGAACAGATGATATTTCTTGCTGCTTCCGCCACAGCAATTTGTCCGCCTGTTTCCGGGTCTAAATAGACGAAGCGGGAATTACAGTCAGTTGTCATTGCCAGTGCTTTGCGGGTGCCGCGGATTCTTACTACGGAAGCGTCCGATCCCGGAGCGATGACTGTATTGGTGCGAACCATATAATCGTATTGTTGATAAACCCATTCCTTGCTGGCAACAGTTGGCTGGCTTAATAGTTTTACCAGTGTTTCTTGTAAGTTTTCTACTTGTGGAATTTCGTTCTCCATCGCCTGGAATTCTGCAAAATATGCAGGCTCCATGGATGGCATGTTGTAAACAGGCGCGTCCTCCGCTAAGGAATCGACCGGAACGTCGGCTACCACATCACCGTGATGAATCAAGCGCAGTTTCTTGTCATCCGTTACCTTTCCAATTGCAACAGCCTCTAAATCATATTTTTCAAAAAGATCGACGATTTCCTGCTCACGGCCTTTTTTCACGACCACCAGCATGCGTTCCTGTGATTCTGACAACATCATTTCATAGGCAGTCATGCCAGTTTCCCGCTGCGGAACAAGGTCAAGGTTCATCTCGATACCCATTCCGGCTTTGCTGGCCATTTCAGCAGAGGAGCTTGTAAGTCCCGCTGCACCCATATCTTGAATGCCAACAAGGGCATCGGAATGAATCAACTCAAGACAAGCTTCTAGAAGGAGTTTTTCCATAAACGGGTCACCGACTTGAACTGCTGGGCGGTCTTTATCCGACTCTTCGGTTAATTCTACAGAAGCAAAGGTTGCTCCGTGAATGCCATCGCGGCCGGTTTTTGCGCCGACATACATAACGGTGTTTCCAGCACCGTGCGCTTGGCCTTTTTTAATATCCTTGTGGTCGATAAGGCCAACACACATTGCGTTAACGAGCGGGTTGCCCTCATAGCAATCCTCGAATTGGATTTCGCCGCCAACAGTAGGGATTCCGATACAGTTTCCATAACCGGCAATCCCGGCAACGACTTCTTTAAAAAGGTATTTGACTCTGGAGGAAGAATCCAGCTCTCCAAAACGAAGCGAGTTTAATAGGGCAATTGGGCGTGCTCCCATCGAAAATACATCACGGATAATCCCGCCTACTCCAGTTGCTGCGCCTTGATATGGTTCAATTGCAGATGGATGGTTGTGGCTTTCAATCTTAAATACAACCGCCTGACCGTCGCCAATGTCAACGATCCCTGCACCCTCGCCAGGACCTTGAAGAACCTTCGGGCCACTGATTGGGAACTTTTTCAATACAGGCTTTGAGGTTTTGTAGCTGCAGTGCTCAGACCACATGACGGAGAAAAGGCCTGTTTCGGTATAATTCGGTGTCCGGCCCAAGATATTTTCAACCAAGGCAAATTCGTCATCGGATAAACCCATTTGCTGATATAGTTTCTCTTGCTTAATCTGTTCTGGATTTGGTTCAAGCTTTAACAACATGTGCTTCCCTCCAAGCCTTTACGATTGATTGGAACATTTTCAGACCGTCCGCGCTTCCGAGCAAGCTATCAACAGCACGTTCTGGATGCGGCATCATTCCGAGCACGTTTCCTTTTTCATTGATGATTCCGGCAATATCAGCGAGACTTCCGTTCGGGTTTTGCTGATAGGTAAAGACGATTTGGTTATTTGCCTTTAATTGTTCGAGTGTTGCTTCGTCGCAATAATAATTTCCCTCGCCGTGGGCGACTGGAATGGTGATGGTTTGCCCTTGTTCGTATTCACCTGTAAACATGGATTCGTTATTTTCTACCTTTAATTCTACTGGTTTGCAAATAAAGGAAAGACTCTCGTTTCGTCTCATCCCCCCTGGCAGCAGACCTGCTTCTAAGAGTATTTGAAATCCGTTGCATACTCCCATTACTGGCTTGCCGGCCTCGGCCGCTTTGATGACTTCCTTCATGACCTTGCTAAAGCGGGCAATCGCACCTGTGCGGAGGTAATCCCCATAAGAGAAACCGCCTGGGAGGAGAATTCCGTCAAATTCGTCTAAGTTGTCTGTGTCATGCCAAACGTATTCGACTTCCTCACCGAGTTCGTCTTTTACGGCATGGTACATATCGATATCACAGTTGGATCCCGGAAAAACGATGACCGCAAATTTCACTGTGCGACACACTCCTCTACTTCGTATCGGTAGTCTTCGATAACCGGATTGGCAAGCAGCTTGCTGCAAATTTCGTTGATGACTTCATCGATATCCCGTCCTGATTTTTCAAGAGTCAATTCCATGTATTTGCCGATGCGGACATCAGCTACTTCCGGGTAACTTAAAGAGTGAAGGGAATGGGTAACTGCCTTTCCCTGCGGGTCCAATACGCTTTCTCTTAATGTGACGAATACCTTAACTTTATACATGCTGATGTCCTCCAAGTCTTTTAAGAATAGTTTCATAGGCTTCGGTTAAGCTACCTAAATCACGGCGGAATACGTCCTTATCAAGCTTTTCGTTTGTTTTCTGATCCCACAGGCGGCAGGTGTCAGGGGAAATTTCATCGGCTAATAAAATTTGTCCATCTTGGTCTTTGCCAAATTCAAGTTTAAAGTCAATAAGATTAACGCCAAGGTTATCGAAAAAGTTTATTAACACTTCATTGATTTGCAGTGCTTTATCTCGTAAAATACTGATTTCTTCAGTTGTTGCGGCTTTCAGTTCGAGGATGTGGCTTTTTGTGACGAGCGGGTCACCCAAGTCATCGTTTTTTAAATAAAATTCCACGATTGGCGCTGATAGCGGGCGGCCTTCTTCGACTCCCAAACGTTTTGAGAAGGATCCTGCAGCTATATTGCGGACGACGACCTCAAGTGGGATAATGGAGACTTTTTTTACTAATTGCTCGGTTTCGGATACGCGTTTGATGAAATGCGAGTCTATTCCTTGTTCTTTAAGTTTTAAAAATAGCGAACTAGTAATCTCGTTATTCAAACGGCCTTTACCGGTGATGTCAGCCTTCTTTTGTCCATTAAAAGCGGTGGCAGAGTCTTTATACTCGATTAAAACAATTTGCGGGTCTTCAGTTGAATAGATACGCTTCGCTTTTCCTTCATATAGCATTTCTTTCATCTTGGGTCGCTCCTTATTTTTCAATATTAGGAATCTTCAATATAGGTAAAGGGGCATAACCATGTTAGTGATGCCCCTGTTTAATTTTTTTCGTGTTAACTTGCTGCCTTAAGCATTTAATCCTAATCGATCAAAAATGGTATCCACATGCTGTAGGTGGTAGCTGTAATCAAAGCAATCGGCAATTTCCTCAGCAGACAGCTTTGAGGTAATTTTTTCTTCCGCTTCGACTAAGCTGCGGAATGGAACCTGCTTTTCCCAAGCTTCCATTGCCTTTGGCTGGACAGTGTCGTAAGCCGCTTCGCGGGATAAGCCTTTATCAATCAGTGCTAGCAGCACGCGCTGAGAGTAAATCAAGCCAAGCGTACGATCCATATTGCGCTTCATGTTTTCCGGATAAACCGTCAAATTCTTAATGATATTTCCAAAACGGTTCAACATATAATTCAACGCAATTGTGGCATCTGGCAGGATAATCCGCTCAGCGGAAGAATGAGAGATATCGCGCTCATGCCATAGTGGAACATTCTCATAAGCCGTCATCATGTAGCCGCGAATCACGCGGGCCATCCCTGTCATATTCTCGGAACCAATCGGGTTGCGCTTATGCGGCATCGCCGATGACCCTTTTTGTCCTTTTGCGAAAAACTCTTCTACCTCACGCGTTTCACTTTTTTGTAAGCCGCGGACTTCTACGGCAAATTTTTCAATCGAAGTGGCAATTAACGCCAATGTTGACATGTAATGAGCATGACGGTCACGCTGCAAGGTCTGTGTAGAAATCGGCGCCCGTTGAATACCTAACTTTTCACAAACGTACTGTTCGACAAACGGATCGATGTTGGCATACGTTCCAACTGCACCGGAGATTTTCCCAAACTCCACACCTTGGGAAGCCTGCTTAAAACGCTCCAGGTTCCGCTTCATTTCTTCATACCAAAGGGCAAGCTTTAAGCCAAACGTTGTTGGCTCCGCATGTACGCCGTGTGTCCGGCCCATCATAACCGTATATTTATGTTCAATCGCCTTATTTCGCAAAATCTCAATAAAGTTTTCGATGTCCTTAAATAAAATCGCATTGGCCTGCTTTAAAACATAGGAGAGGGCTGTATCAACCACATCCGTAGAGGTTAAGCCGTAATGCACCCATTTACGCTCTTCACCTAGTGTTTCAGATACGGCACGGGTAAAGGCAACGACATCATGTCTTGTTTCTTCTTCAATTTCCTTAATCCGGTCAATATTAAAGGAAGCATTTTCGCGCAGCTTCTTGACATCCTCTTTTGGAATCTCGCCTAACTCGGCCCACGCCTCACAGGCTAAAATCTCTACTTCAAGCCAAGCATTAAAGCGGTTTTCCTCCGTCCAAATGGCTCCCATTTCTGGTCTCGTATAACGATCAATCATCTTTTATCCTCCGATCTTTACTGTGGCAGCCGCCCAAATGCTGCTCTTTTGGATTTCGTCAAGGGCATCTTCTACATTATCACGCAAAATAGTAACATGGCCCATTTTTCGCTTCACCTTTGGTTCTTTTTTTCCGTACAAGTGAACCTTCCAATCATTCATGGCCGGAATTTCTTGATATAAGCTTTCAAGATGCTCCCCTAATAGGTTGACCATAACAACTGGTTTTAATAGCTCCGTGCTTCCTAATGGCCAGCTGCAAATCGCGCGGATATGCTGCTCAAATTGCGATGTCTGGCAGGCCTCAATGGAGTAGTGCCCGGAATTGTGCGGCCGCGGTGCCAATTCGTTAATGTAAATTTCACCATCAGCAGTCACAAACATCTCTACCGCAAGCGTACCAACTAATCCAAGGGAGTCGGCAATCTGTTTTGCCTTTTGAATCGCCAGGGCTTTTGTTGCCTCTGAAATCCGTGCCGGAACAATCGTCTGATGCAATATATTGTCTACGTGAATGTTTTCCGCTACTGGTAAAATCGCTGTTTCCCCATCCAGTCTGCGCGTCACAATCACGGAAATTTCTTTTTCAAATGGGACCCATTGCTCTAGCACACATTCGCCATGATTAATAAGGGCTTCCCCTTTTTCTAAATCACTATGTTCCTTTATGACCAGCTGGCCTTTTCCGTCATAGCCGCCTCTTGCCGTTTTTAATACAGCAGGATAGCCCACGGCTTCAATTTTTAAAAATAAATCTTCCACACTATAAATCTCTTCGTATGGAGCGACTTCAGCCCCTGCGTTCCGAATCGCCGCCTTCTCTGTGATTCGGTTCTGGGTAATGGTCAATAGCTTTGGTCCCTGCGGAACATAGGCTTGTTCGCAAAGCCAGCTTAATGTATCTGCATCAATATTTTCAAATTCATACGTGATCACGTCACTTACCGCAGCTAACCGGCCGATTGCCTCACGGTCATCATAAGCGCCGATGACTTCCACATCTGCCACTTGCCCGCAAGGAGAGTCCGCTGTCGGCTCTAAAACGGCGATCCTAAAGCCTTGAGCCTTGGCTGCCAACGCCATCATTCTGCCAAGCTGGCCGCCGCCAATAATACCGATTGTCGCGCCTGGTAATATAACTTTATTATTCAAGTTCATCACTGCTTTCTAACACTGCGTTTTTAGTCGCTTCCCGCCTTGCTTCTAATCTGCTCGCTAACTCCACGTCAGTGGCAGCGAGAATTTGTGCCGCCAAAAGCCCGGCATTCATCGCGCCAGCCTTGCCAATCGCAACCGTCGCAACCGGTACACCGCCTGGCATTTGCACAATTGACAGCAAAGAGTCGAGTCCGTTTAAAGCCTTCGTCTGGACAGGAACACCGATGACAGGAAGAGTTGTTTTCGCAGCCACCATGCCAGGCAAATGCGCTGCCCCGCCTGCTCCAGCGATAATTACCTTTAAGCCTTTTTGTCTGGCATCTTCTGCGTATGAAAACATCAAATCTGGTGTCCGATGTGCAGAAACGACTTTCTTTTCATATGGGATTTCAAGTTCTTCCAAAATATCGCATGCATGCTTCATAGTTTCCCAGTCCGACTTGCTTCCCATAATTACGCCGACCAAGTTCTTCATTCCGCTGGTCCCCCTATAAAACTTTTTTAGAAAAATAAAATACCCGGACAAATGGTATCTCTAGAAGAGAAAGCCATTTGTCCGGGCATGGAAAATCAAGAACACAAATCTAAGGGGGATACCCCTTATGTGCCGAACATATTGACTTTCCCTCATAGTCCAATAATTTACGGTTATTGGGTAGAGACTTATGGGCCATATTCCCATTGATATATGAGGGTAAGAATAATTTTGTAATTTCTAAACTTATCTTACCAAGCATTTTGGTAGGCTGTCAACCAATAATCGAACATTATTTTCAAATACTACTGTAATGTTCGTGTTTTACTCGATAACCCTTGCCTCAAAGATAATTTTTCTCCCGGCTGGCTCATAAACGGTTTCATTGCCTTTCTTGACCTCTTGAAAAATAGGTTTCTCTATTCGGCTTACAGGCGTATACCCCTGCTGTTTGATTCGGTTCAGACACTCCTCAATACTCTCATTTTCAAGGACCTCAAATTGCATTTTCTTTTTACTCATTTAAATAATTTCCCTCGTTTCACAGATTTGACCCAGAAACCGCCATAAATAGTTTTTGGCTCATAGGCAATGATGAAGGCTTTTGGATCAATATTTTTAATCGCATCATATAATCTTAACTCAAACTTTCTTGGAGTGAGTATCTGCAAGGCCATTCGGTTTCCTTCCAGCCCATGCGCCTCCCAGTCGGTCACGCCATAGCCCTTTTCCCTCAAAATCTTCGGCAAATTCTTATCATATTCCGCTGTGATGACATTGACGGTAATATAGCCGAGAGCCAACTTCTCTTCAATTTTCATACCGACAATAACGCCAATCCCATAACCGACTGCATAGGCAATCAGGTTCTGTATCTCATTTAAATTGTTTAAAACCAGACCCAGCCCCATCACATAAATGACTACCTCAATCATGCTAAGGAACGCGGCCAAATACCTCTGCCCTTTTAAAGTTAGAATCATCCTTATAGTAAAAAAAGACACATATACAATATTAATAATGAGGATAATTGCTACCATTACATAACTATTTTCTAACATACAAAAGACCTCCTAAACGGTGCTTCCCCTACTTTAACACATTCATCCCACCAAGGTCAGTCAGAAGGGACGTTCGCTTTTTTCCCCGGCAAGCCGATTCGCTGCCTGTTTAATGAACAGCGTATCCTCCGCAAGCATGATGTCGTGATCATAAAGTGTTTGGGCAATAATCCTTCTCGCCTTAATGCCGGCTTCCCAATAAAAAGCGTCATCGACCAGTCCGGTAATGGTATACTCAATCCCATGATAGTTAGCATTGATGGCGGTAATGCCAAAAACGCTAAAGGGCTCTACAATACAATTTTCCCCGTCCATCTTTAAACAGTCTTGATTAACTTCATTTATTTTTTCACAGGCCAGCTCCAAGACCGATAAAACCTCTTCGGGATTCTCCCGATAGCTGATCACCACGTTTTCAATCACGCGCATTTGTTCAATATTATAATTATGAATTTGTTTGATTTCCCCATTGCTGATCGTTAACAGCTTCCCGCTCCACTCCCTAATTTTAATAAACCTAAGACCAATTTCCTCAACCGTTCCACTGAAAGTGTTATTGATCGTAATAAAATCTCCTTTATGGAGCTGTTTTTCATAAATTAAAAAAGTGCCCGAGAGAAGGTCCCTAATCAAGCTTTGTGCACCAATACCGACAATGACCCCGACCACTCCCGCGCCGGCGAGAAATCTCCCAAAATTATCGACATATTGGGAGAGCGCGTAGAAAATAACCCCAATCGTCGCTAAATATCGAGTAAAGGAGCGGACCATACTCGCAATCGTCTCCTCTTTCCGCTCCTCAATAAAATGCGTCTGCTGAAAAAACTTATGAATAACCCGATTAATCACAAACACACCCAACCAAGCAATCACAGCCGCAAAAAAGATACTCGTCAATCTATACTCATGAAGCCAATCAAACCATGCCATCATTCCACCTCCAGTGAAGCATGGGTGAAGCATAGGGACGGTTCTTGTGCATCACTTCATCCCGCATATCCTTATTCTTTACAAAGAATCGCAGGATTTACTATTTTTAGGGGAAAATATTGAAACATGGGGAAACACAGGTGAAGCATGGGGACGTTTTTTGTTTAGAAGCCGTGAAAGTGAAGCAAAAGAACCATGAAGACCATTTTCCTTCTTGGCTTGAGCCATTTTGGTCTTCATTGACCTTATGAAGACTATTTTCCTTCTTGACTTGAGCCATTTTGGTCTTCATTGACCTTATGAAGACCATTTTCCTCCTTGGCTTGAGCCATTTTGGTCTTCATTGACCTTATGAAGACCATTTTCCTCCTTGGCTTGAGCCATTTTGGTCTTCATTGACCTTATGAAGACCATTTTTTCACTTGGCGTGTGCCATTTTAGTCTTTAAGACCTTATGATGGTCTTTTAAGAAGGGCGAATAATGGATGTCTCAACTTCCACTCAGCCATTTTATTGTCTTAAAAAAACCTAGGCAAAGGGTCGTGTTTTTCAGCAGTCTAGAACCGGCCCTTTGCATCAGGTCAAATGGGGTGATTTCGTGATTAGAACCGTTCTGCTTGCCATTTTGCTTACTTGTACATTTCAAAATGCTGCATTTGCTGCACATCAGGAAAAAACCGCGTTTATCCGCCATGATGATTTATGGATAAAAACCGGCACTAAAGAAAGGAAGTTGACGGAAGGTGAATATGTAAGGTACCCAAAGTGGTCCTATGACGGACAATGGCTTGCCTATTTAAAGGCCGTTAAACAGGATGGAAATATCGTTTATGATGGCGAGCTATGGCTCTGTAATCTTCATACTAATAAACATTTTAAGATGGCTTCAAAAGTTAACAAAAACTTTCAATGGGCCATCCGTGAAAATAAACTTGCTTATCTCGTCAACAAGACTCTTTATGTAGTAGATACTAAACCTTCTAAATCCTTTCTGGCTTCGACGCTGGCTCAAGGCGTGGAGAACTTTTCTTGGATTCCTAACGGGGATGGTTTATTGATCTCCGCCAAAAAAAGTGAACAACTTCATTCTGATAATATTTTATCAAGGGTTATGTTAGAGGTGGACAGGCAAAGGCCGGTTGTAAAGAACCTGTTTACAATACCAGTTAGGGAGGATAAATACTTTGTCAGCACAAGCTCGTTTAAGTGGTCATCTGATAAGGGCTGGATTAGCTTTTTATTAATTCCGACTGCTTCCATGTCAGCAGATGCAAATACGCTCTGTTTGCTATCTGCTGATGGGGCTGTTTTTAAAAAGGTAGATGAGATGTTAAGCTATGAGGAATGGATACAGTGGGCGCCTGGCGGGACTAATTTAGCTTATATTGGCGGAGTCGGAAGGGAAGCGACTTATAATAAGCATTTGTTGCTGGTGAGGCCTACTCCTTTGAAAAAAGAGCTTATAATGCAGGCTAAGGGATATGCCGACCGGGATTTAGTTTGGAAAAATGAAACGGTAGTGGTTGTTTCCCGATCAGTCGAAAGTAAGGAGGGCAGACTGGATGAACGGCCTCTTCCTCAGTTATTAGAGGTAAATCTCCTTACTGGGAACCAAAAGCAAATTACCTTTCCTCCAAAAAATAAAGGTGATTTTGTACCAATGGTTGGAAAGGGACAGCTTTATTGGATAAGGACTGACCGACAGAAAGCAGACGTACTTGTTTCCCGCTTTAATAAAATAGAAAAACATTGGATTAAAAACATTACGGTCCCAAGCAGTTATTATGAAAAGTGGAATTGGGAAGAGGTATATGATTTATATACTGGGGTGATGCGTGGGGACGGTTCTCATGCATCATTCAATCCTAAATAGCCAACAAAAAAGACAACCTTTTCAGGTTGTCT